>NZ_JBQSXG010000190.1:0-4561 GCF_052378005.1 Psychrobacter sp. AOP31-B2-9 | reverse complement strand
GTACAAACGATGAGGCAACCAAAATTAAAAAAGGTTTCATTTACTGTCTCAATTTCTGTTGTTGATCGGCTAGCAATAAAAGCTCTCTTACGTGCACATTTCTAGAATTACGAAGTTGTGGTCTATTTGATTCAGTAGCAGCAGATGCGAAATATTTATTCTTAAGATGTCTATTAAAACTAGGAAATTTCGAAATACCTGTGCTAGATATCCCTAAGTTATAAGCCATATCTAAAATAGCTTCTTGAGCTGGGACTGGATAATTATCAAACTCTGAAAATGCTTCTCGAGCAGAATCGAGATTACCCTGAATATGAGCGAGTGTTATTGCTTTTGCATCTTCTTCTGTCATACGAATTGTTGTCAAAGATTCAAAATAAGATGCTCGATTATTGTTTCTACCCTGAACCAAATTGTAAACTGTACGCCACGCTTGTTTTATTTGAGCATCGGTTGCTGATAAATTCCCGAAATAAAAAGAATATTTTGTCGCTTCATCCGCAGACGATAGCATTTTGCCATAGCCTACGGTTACAAGGCTCTTAGGTTCAGCACTATCAAGATACATGTGATTGTAGAAGCCTTCCTCTTTTATAATTGCTTCAAAGACTTTGTTTAAGTCTAGTTCGCCAGTCTGCTCTAAAGCTAAATTCTCCACCCCTTCCTTTTCAGAAATATACGATACGCCCCAGCTTGATCTTAGCGTCATATGAATAACAGAAATAAAAAAGCACCTCTAAAAATAAGAAGTGCTTTTATCTTTAGATCAAATTTATTTGAACCATTTATATTCATCCTCTTTTAGTAGACGATAAAAACTACCATGTAAGGGTACATTTTGCTTGGTGACACCATCAACGGTTAGGTAAGCAACCAGCTTACCATCAACAATGTTGACCATTATTGCTGCAGGCTCTTTGTTTTCCGCAAAAAAAGTTTTAAAAATCTCAAACTGCTCGATATCGCCATCGGGCATTTCTTTTCCACTTGGGGAACTTTGGCTAAGGCGAATAATGGCTTGATACCGTTTGCCCTCATGTTTAAAGTATAGCCGATACCAAGCAGGCACTGCTTTTTCACTCTTGTATGTGGTTAAGTCTACTTCAGATCTTTTAACAAAGCTGTCTTCACCGTTGATTAAGAATTCTGTATAACCATATACATCAAGCGGTGTGGAGAGATACCAAGGGAATTTTTGGGTATTAAAGGTTTTCCATCTGCCAATAGGAAACATATCATTGGCTTTTTGTGCTTGGATCTCTTCTGGCTGATCCTCAACAAACCCTGCAAGATATTCTTCTTCACTCAAGCCTTCAGGGTTAAAATGATTGGCCTGTGCAAAATACTCCCACGGAATATCCACCTCTTCTGCTTGAAACTGTGCTACCTCTACAACTTCTGCCCAACCAAGACGTACGGAGACAAAACCACCAGGGGCAAGCGCCAACTGAATCTGCTTAAACCGTTCAGTATTTGGCGTGTCTTCGAAATCCATAGTGAGCTTGCGCTGAAACTGTCTTTCTATCTCTGCTTTGGGCAGTCTGGCTCTGACATGATAGTATTTGCCTTCTATGGGCGCCAGCCACGTGAGATTGATACCATCAGGAATGCGAGAGCCACCCGACGCATCCGCACCTGCTGTCCTCCAGCCGCCGCCTGCGTGCGCATAAAAACCGCGTCTTGAACCATCGTCATACATCCAAAATGATTCACCTGCTACTAGCTCAATAGGGTAGTAGCGGGGCGCAAAAATTGCTGTAGAAAACCCCATTTTATTCTCTTGCATAAATACTCCCTTTAATTCCTGAGCCACATCTTTGCCAGAAACAATGCAGGCCGTGAGCGATACAACGAGCAGTGATAATATGGCGAGCTTGGTACTTTTCATAACTGTGCCTTTATAAGTGCTATAGCATGACGCTGTCATTACGTATTCAAGTGGTACACTATATCTTTGTGATATCGCCATGATTTGATGATAAGTAAGACAGACGGTCTCATTGTCTTAACAACTATCTATCCGCTGGTACACTAGGTACACCATTTTTGCAATCAAATTTATAAGTACTTATAGGCAAGTTATATTTTTTCCAATAGCGACGCAGCTGCGGCGTGGTCAGCTCGTTTCCTTGACAGTCTTTAGGTAGTAGGGGCGTATCTCCATCACAGGTAAAATACAATGTGCCTTCAGGCAAGTTATTATCTTCCCAGTATTCTTCTGCTGATCTTTCGGGTAGGGGCGAGAAAAGAAGCTTGTCTGTTGCTGAATTGATCTGTGTGGTGCATCTTCCTACTGCATTGCCAGAGTCATCTTCTAAATACTCTTGCTTATACATAAACTGCCCACCTAAATCGATACAGGAAGTGAGGCCTAACATGCTGACTAAAAGTAATGATAGATAGAGTGATTTCATGAGCGTATCCTTTGTGCTTATCTAACCAGAAATGACGGTACGATAAAACTGATTGGTTGCTGGATTGATCCTAGGTAGGCTGACTGAAACGACTTGCTCACTAACGCTTTGTGTGACTTTACTTGACCATTGCAAGTATCTATTGAGCATTGTATTTTTCAAACTATAATCCCTTACAGTAAAATAAATTAATACTTATGGGCTATTATTGATAATCCTATCAAAAATATATTTTGTTTTATATTTAACTGATGATATTGTCTTTTAGACAAAGCCGCTACTAAAAAAGCACTTCTCAATAGCAAGAAGTGCTTTTTTGCATTCAACAATCATTCAATAGCATCATTAAGTAGTAAAATATTATTTATCAGAATCAAACCACTTCAATATTCCGACATTAGTTTCTTTAGTGAAAACTTGAGTAATAGTGAGGTATTGTTTTATGTAGCCGTCAGTTAGATAAGCGCGGATTTTATTGGCTTCGTCTTCAATGACCAGTGTTATTGCTGTTGATAACTGATTTGAGCTAAAGAAATCTTCAAACTCTTGATATATGACAAGATCATCATCTGGCTGTTCTGCTTTGCCTTGTTTTTGCTCGGTGAATTTGATAGTGAGGCTATAAAATATGCCTGATTTCTTATACTCTAAACGCAGCCATGCCGGTACATACTCTTGCGGGATACCCCCATTTTTTTGTATCTCTTCTTTAGTGTAGAATTGCGAATTACCGTTTATCGACCATATTTTGCAAGCTTCCATCTCTATCTGAGTCGTTAGATACCAATTAAATTTGTCTGAATAATTCTTCCAGCGTGTCAGCGGAAATGTGTCCTCTTTGACCATGGCTTTGATATTGTCAGGTAGCTTTTTATAATGGTCATCCATAAACTCAGCCTCAGGATACGTCTCTGGTGCAAAGTGATGGGTAAGCGCGAAGAAATCCCATGACATTTGTATTTCTCGAGCTTGAAAATTAGCGATTTCAGTCACACTTATACCTCCTAGACGCAGGCTAATATAGCCACCAGGAGCTAGTGCGAAATCAATCGTCGTATATTGAGCTGTTTTTGATCGATCATAAAGCTCAACCTCAAAGCGCTTTGCAAACTCAGCAAGCATTAGATCTCTAGGTAGCGTGATTCTGGCTTGATAGTACTTTTTTTCAGTGGTGGAGAGCCAAGTGAGCTGTACACCTAAGGGAAGCTTCACTAGAGCAGGTGGTGAACCGCCTGATGCCAATACGCCTGTACTACGCCAACCACCACCAGTATCTGCCGAAAAGCCTAGACCTTGTCCGGCTTCTTCGGTGTAATACCAAAAACACTCCCCCGAAATAAGCCACACACCGAAGTGACGAGGCGCGAAGATATGGGTAGACCATTTAACAGGGATTTCGTTGTCAAACACAGGGCTATCCTTTAAAGTGTTGGTTGGTAAATATGCCGACTATGATAGTGCTGACGATTTTCATAATGTTATTCCTGTTGGTTAACCTTGAATGACGTAGCGGAATTTTTTTCGTATTGTCCGTAAAGATAACAACAGGCGTTGAATTAGAAAATAGCCTTATTATCCTATGACAGCAAATCGCCGCTTAAAGGAACAGAAGTAACCTTGCCATTATTGCAAGTAAACCTTATATTTCCATTATTCAAATTGAACTTTGATCTAAATCCTTCAACACCACCAGATTGCTTGGCAATAAGGTTGCCTTGACAGTCAGTGACTTTACTGGCTTCATAAGCCTTGCCATCTTTACAGACAAAATCAGTAGTCCCTTTTGGTAAATTATTAGCTTGCCAAAATCTCTCGGCTCCCGATGGTTTACTACTAATATTCAAGAAATAGCCGTTACAATCGGCTACTATTCCTTGGGCATCTGACAGGTATCCGGTACTCCCTGATAGATAGCTACTATTCCAGTTTTGAAGAGTATCGCAGGCGGTGAGAGAGAGAAGGCAGATACTTGCTAGGATAGTACTAATGATTTTCATAATGTTGCTCCTGTTGGTTAACCTTGAATGACATAGCGGAAAAACATATTTTCCCTATTGTCTATATTAGGGACACTCACATGTGGAAAGCCACTGTTATTACTACTAACATGTAGATAGCGGTTTTTGATGGTCAAGTTGGTAACGTGT
>NZ_JBQSXG010000189.1:0-4683 GCF_052378005.1 Psychrobacter sp. AOP31-B2-9 | reverse complement strand
ACTGGTAAAGAAAAAGTACTACGCAGCGTAGAGGCAAATGAAGGCGATGCGAGCACCATTAAGTTGATAGGTGCTGTAAGCGTAAAACGTTGGCATAAAGTACCCAATCCGCCTCTTTTAGACAATGACGCTGAAATTAATCAGAACGGAGATACTTCAGCTCGTTGCGTCGCTAATGCATCTTCACCGTTATCTTAAAGTACAAGGCAAAAATATAGCTAAGTTAAGTGGTGACCGTTAAACCATATAACTATCCTCATCAAAGCCAGCTGGGTCATATTGCTCTGGGTTTTTGGCAGCATAAAACTCATAGCCATTGACGTTACCATGATTGATAAAGATGTCATATTTTGGACTGGTGTTTTTGACGACTTCTATGCCATCAGGGTATTCAGGCGCGACTTTAGTTCTCATTTCCAAATACTTAATAAGATATTCACTGTAGTCACTATCTGTTTCAAATACACCCTTAGCCCTTTTATTTATAAAGTCAAAGACGGTTTGGATATCTGTTTCTATTAGTAGCCCATGATTAAGCAAGCGAATGATATCGCCTTCATTTTTTCCTAGGTTGCTCTCTGAACCATTTGGGTGCATGTGCTGTAATACATTTTGCCATTCGCGTTTAATCGTTACTGTTTCAAATATTTTTAGGATAGCAGCTTTGCGATTTGGTAAATAATCAATATCAACGTTATCCCAACCCGTAGTAGGAATGGCCTTATCTATCACTTTGTCTGTTTTACCATGACGTGTCAGTTGATAAAGCAATATACCTTTGGCTTCAGGGGTAGCCGTTTTCAACCAAGCATCGTCTGCGTTGTTCAGGATAAAACTGGCTAGTTTATTGCGTTCACGGGCTTTATCTAAGGAGCTATTAAATTCTGCAAAAACTGATGAAATGTTATTTAAGTTTTCAGAGATTTCATTTTCCCGTCCGATCATCATTACAAAAAATTGACTCAATTGTATAAATGATTCCTTCATTATAAATGACAATACACGAAACTTAGCAATCAACAATTGACTATGTACCCAAGAAGCAAACTCAATCATTAGCTTTGCATTGACATCGAATAAAGCTTCACCTTTGGCACCTACGCCAAAGCAAAGCGCCGCTTTGGCCTTGATTCTAAACTTACCATCAGCGTAAAATACTGAAAAGCAACCTTCAACTCCTATGCCAGCGCTAACCGCCCCTGTAACGGATAATTTAGCCAATGCTTTAAAAGTATTGGTATCTCGACTGAGCCACTCCAAGCTTCCACTCGGGGTGATACCTGTTTCTGCACCAGCGAAGGCAGTAACGCCAATGTCGAGATCTTTACTCACTGGAGTATTAGCAAACTTTTTATCATCAAGAATGGGATCGAATTTAGGCTTGTTAATAGTTTTTACTGGTCCGTACAGTTGACTTGCTGATAGAGCAGTATCTTTTTCAATAGCTTGAACTTCTTGTTTATTGCCATTAAAACTTATAGACACCGCACCTGAAATGCCTGCCTTTGCTCCTACAAATCCGTGAATGTCGCATTCTATAATAAACCGGATAGCTCCTAAGTCGATCTCTCCAGTTGCTTTATGATTAAAGACTAGCTGCCATCCCTGTAGAGAAGGATATGCTGCTTTACTGTTTATATTAGCTTCGCAAAGTACTAATTTACCACTAACATCAAATCCAAGTTCCCCACCTACTTTGCCTTTAGAAGGATCAGAGTTGAAAGCAGCAGAGCCGGTCCAGCCACCTATAGCCCTTAACCACTGAGCCGAAACTTCAGTTTTAAATTTCTTAGACTCATAGATAGTTTCACTTAGCTCGTTTCCTGAAAGACCCAAAAGTTCATTAAAGATTTTTAGATCTTTAAAATGACGCTCGCCATATTGCTTAAAGCTTGCCTGCCTTTTTATTTTATCTAAACTATCTTTTAGTGCTACTTTATCTATATTTTTTGGTTCATCTTTGAGACTGCTTCCTCTTATCGTGCTTTTGATATCAATTTTAGTGCCATCTGTATTGACACGGTTTTTATAATAAACTTGGTATTTATCTCTATTAAGATGGTTTCTTATAAGCTTTATCTTAGTTTTACCGCCTTCAACATAACGTTGAGTTGTATATACTTCTTTTATTAACGCTTTCTGTGTTAGATCTATATTTAATTTAACCTTTAATAAGTCTTCTGATGCTTTTAGCTCTTTTTCAATGTTTACAATATCTTTTACGGTCACAGTTGCAGATGGTTCAAGGCTTTGAGACAGTCTTCTTCTATTGATGTGGCATTGAGCAACTAAATCTGAAAGTTCTGAACCTACTTTACTAAGTTCTTTGTAATCTTTTGGCTCAAGTAGAATGAGCTCTTGAGTTTCTAAATCGAAAATTATTGGCAAATTAGCTTTGCCTGCTAAAACAGCTTCATGTTTAGGCTTGTTTACAGCTGTAGGTATACTCATTGTTGGTATAGTAAGCGTTCTAATGTAGCCAAAAGGTGATGGAACAACATCTCCTTCTGAATCTTTAAAATCAAGCCTAGATGTCACTGGCTTACCAGCTACCAAGACTTGTACCGTCCTTTTATAGTCAGCATTTATTTTCTCAGTCAAACCCGTTTTAGGGTCTACCTTCAGTGTTTTCTTCACTGTTTTTCTATAGTCGATTAACTGAACCTTCACATCATTAGGAATGCTGCCACCTTTAGTTTTTATTTGAAACTGTAAGAAGGTTTGTAACTGGTAAGATTTACTGTAAAAATCACCAGTTCCCTTTGTTCTCTTTGTTTCCTTTGTTATGTTTGCTTTGTTTGGGTCTAGTGAAAACTCTGTTGCTTTTTGACCTTCTCCTTTTATATAGGGGTTTACTGGCTTACCTTTTTCAATGAAATATAATCGATATTTTGCCGAAGCTACCAATGGTATTTTCTTAGTAAATGTTGCATTATGATAACCTGTTAAAGTAGTACTTTTACCAGAAACCTTCTCTATTTTATCACCTATCTTATAGTCTACTTGGTAGTGTATACCATTGAATATCCTTTCATGTAACGATTCCTTTTTACTATTATCTCTCACGTTAGCATAAAAGTTTATTCGTAAATTATCCGCCTCAAATATATATATATTACCAAGTCGCTCAACATCTTTCCCCAGTATCTTTGGAATTTTAGAGTCGCCTTGCAAATGATAAAACACATTCGGAGTATACAATCCAGAAATGGAAATACCTGTCTCGATCACACCGGCGGAGTCTGCTGTGAATACCTTTTTTATGGGATTACCGTGAGAGTTTTTTACAAATAGTAGAATTTTTACAGGCTGGTCGGGTATTTTATTTATGACATGTAATGTTAATTTATCTGACATTAGTGATTCTCCTCAAAACTTAATGCAAACCCTTCATGCTCTTCACCAACGATATGTATACCAACTTCTTCAGGTGTGTCCGTGACGATCTGTTCGGTACGACCTTGTGCGTCAGTCTTACCACTTTTCACAGTACCATCTTCCATAAATAGCAAGTATTCCGTATTGGCGATAGGCTCACCAAACATATCTTTAGCAACATAAGTTAGATAGGATTTGACATCTGAACCACCTAATGAGGGTAGCGTTGGACCAACTTTAGCCCCCGCCACCATCTCTTTCTTCACCGCTTTAATCTTAACCGTACCTGGGCACACCAGCTTAATACCACTGTCATCGATGGTAATCGAAGCCCCAGCTGACGTTTGTAGCTTAATCCGCTTCGGACTCGACACATTGACCTGACCTGACTCACTACCAACCGTCATCGACTGCTGACTGTGCAGCTGCAACTCACCACCTTGTGCCTGTATCGCTACAGGTTTGCTATTGGCACTGATGTGTAGTCCTGACTGAGCCGTTTGACCACCGACGCCTGAGAGTGAATCAATCGTATTTGCCGCCAGCGTATAATTGCCTGCGACCATATCTGATTGCGTGCTGCCTGATTGCCTAACGATTGTTTTCGCCGTCCACAGTGTATTGCTGCCTGATGCGAGGATGCTATCTTTACTAACCAGTAGCACATCAGCTGCACCAAGTACCTCAGTATCTAGCGTCTCATCGATAATTTGCGCCGTACTCTTAAACCCTTCTATCGACGCTCGGGCATCACTGAGTGCTTCGGTCGATTGTAGATGTGCCTGTTTAGCCTCTGATAACGTCTCGCTCAGCTCAGCGCCCAACTTAAGCTGCTGCTGTCCTGCATCATTGACCCATGCAGACTCATGCTCAGTTTGCGTGTGTTTGATATCAAAGGTAGAGAGTAGTACTCCTGTATCACCACTAATCTGTAGCCCATGATCGGTAGCGACATTGATGCCTTGACCACTATCGCTTGATTGATGATTGCTAAAGCGGTGGCGTAGTGTACCCAATGCAACGACATGCTCATCAGGGGCAAAGACCGCGCTAGAAGTGATGGTTGGTGTCTCAGCATTAGCGCGCGCACCAGTATTCACCGTCCACTGTAGACCGACCTTGTTTGGCGTATCATCAAAGCTCATCGTCACTTCAGACTCAGACGTCAGCCCATATTGAGCAATACCAGAGATCCATCCGCTATGAGTATCATCGTCATTGATTTGCGAATGACCGAGACCACCACCATGCCATCTGGGAGAGGCACCGCCTTTGAGGTTATGTCGATTGGCTAAACCGGCATCT
>NZ_JBQSXG010000188.1:0-4722 GCF_052378005.1 Psychrobacter sp. AOP31-B2-9 | reverse complement strand
AAAGTCAGATAGTTCTTTTACATCGAATCCTAGAAACTTTAAAAGACATAAGTTCCCATAATCATAATATTCATCATCTAACAAACCACTCTCTGACCTTTTGTATAAATGATCTAGGTTAATTAATGGTTTTACTTTTGAGTAATTATTGAAAAGAATAAAAACTGGCATTCTTGCATCCAGAGTGTCAAGGACTAGATCGGACGATTCACCAATCTTTGCTTTGGCTCTTAATTCTTCATGTCTCTTTTCTTCTTTAGTATTGTCTTCTTCAATAAGAGCATAATAATTATCTAAAAAGCTAACCAAAGAACGGGATCTATCTCCTGATATCTCAGTAGAGTCTACCCATTCATTAACGATTGCATTTAAAATATTACTTGGCTTCTTCATTTGTTCATCTGGGTCTTCAACAAAATATTGCTTATCCAGATGTGATGCTAACCTTAATAAACCGCCTCTGATGTCTGAAAAATATATGGCTGACGGCCCATTTTCTATAGAGTGATAACTTTGATTATCAATAGCTCTTTCTACTTTATATATACAATCATGGAATGGCTTTGGAATAAGAGCTTTATCAGCTTCGTCTAGTTTGAACCAACCTGTTACTACAATGGTATCTTCAGCTAATACTCTTCCAGAACTAATATCATTATATTTTGAGCGTGGATAATCTCTTAATATATCAAATCCAGCTACTTCATCAGGTTTATTTAACTGTTGCAAAGCTCTTAGTACAACTGTTTTTCCTGCTTCATTAGGGCCAACCATTATTGTTTTTAGGTCTTCAATTTCAAATTCACCAGTATCAATAATGCTGCGATAGTTTTGAATTCGAGCTTTACTTAACTTCATATTTTTTCCTCACAATTTTATATAGATATATTCGTATTTCTCTTTCGCTATAATACCATTCAAACCATCAATTCCACTGCTAAGATAAATTTCTCTGATATCTGTCCGTTTGTCGCCCCTGCGTAAGGGGAAATTAACTATTCTATCTGCTTCTCTAAATATTGCTTATCATATAGGTTTAGCTTTAATCATATAACGGAGCTTATGGTAAATGATTTTAGAGAGGAAAAGGGAGCTTCCTAGAAACTGTGTAACTGCTTATAATCCACTAACAGGAGAGTAAGCAATGACTAACCAAACCGACCTTAGAAAACTGGCTTAACAAATAGCTAGCAGCATTAACAGCTTCGATGATATCAAAGACTTTCAGAAGCAACTCATGCAATCCTTATAGATCAAATTATAAATTATGCAAAATTTCTTGAACCAACATGTATTTTATATAGTGTATATTATATATATAAAAAATTTTTCTCCTACCAAACCTTACTCTATATACTTTATACATTATTTATATACTATCTACTAGATATAACGCATAGGTGACTTAGAAAGACAAGCGTCATAACTTTGAAAGCAAAAAAGACTTCATCACCGCTCAGGTGACTTAGAAATTGTCGAACGTGTTGAAGTGATTGCAAATCTCCTTCATCACCGCTCAGGTGACTTAGAAATTGTCTTTGTCATACAGCCACATATAACCTCTCTTCATCACCGCTCAGGTGACTTAGAAAAAGACCAATGGGTGTGGGCGTGGCGGTATTGACTTCATCACCGCTCAGGTGACTTAGAAAACTAGGGTGTGTCATCAAGTAGATGATGAAGCTTAAAATGAGAAAAATTGTAGATAAACAAGAAAGCAATTGCCGTTAATATGAACATATTGACAAAATTTCTGACGATGTTTAGCAAAATTCAGCCATTTTAAGGCCACTAAATGTATTAATTAATGACACGCCCTAGGACAACCCCCAATATTTAATCACCTAAAGCCGCTCTTAATCTATATTCAATATTGATTTCGCCACAGCTTCAGCCACTTTGATACCATCAATTCCCGCTGACAATATGCCACCTGCATAACCAGCGCCCTCGCCTGCAGGGAATAGTCCTTTGGTATTAATGCTTTGGAGATCTTTATTACGTTTAATGCTGATTGGTGACGATGTTCTGGTTTCTACACCCGTTAGTAAACCATCGTCAGATGCAAAGCCTTTGATTTTTCTATTAAACGCTGGAATGGCTTCACGTATGGCATCCACGGCAAAATCAGGTAACGCTTTGCTTAGGTCCGTTAAGGTAATACCTGGAGTGTAAGACGGCTTCACATCACCGAGTTCTGAGTCTGGTTTGCCTTTTAAGAAATCGCCAATGGTTTGCGCTGGTGCATTGTAGTCTTTGCCACCTAACTCAAACGCTAAGGTCTCTAGTTGTCTTTGTAAGTCGATACCAGCAAGAGGATGGTTTGGGTAATCTCGCTCTGGGTCGATACCCACAACAATTGCGCTGTTGGCGTTACGCTCGTTCCTTGAATATTGGCTCATACCATTGGTGACAACACGGCCTTCTTCTGAAGTTGCAGCAACGACGGTGCCACCTGGGCACATACAGAAGCTATAAACAGAACGACCGTTTTTACAATGATGAACCAGTTTGTAATCCGCAGCACCAAGTATTTCGTTTCCAGCATTATCACCAAAGCGTGCTTGGTCGATGGCTGACTGCTTATGTTCAATCCTAAAGCCAATTGAGAAAGGCTTTGCTTCAACATACACGCCTTTATCATGGATCATTTGAAAGGTATCACGGGCACTATGACCAACAGCAAGAACAACGTGATTGCTGTTTAACCGTTCGCCATTGTGTAAGGTAACGCCTGTGATTTGCTCGTCTTTGATATGGATATCATCGACACGAGTAGCAAAACGAATTTCGCCACCGAGTTCTATAATCTCAGCACGCATTTTTTCTACCATGCTGACTAGTTTGTAAGTACCTATGTGCGGTTTGCTAACAAATAAAATCTCCTCTGGCGCGCCAGCTTTAACAAATTCCGTCATGACTTTACGGCCATAATGATTTGGATCTTTTACTTGGCTATACAGTTTACCGTCGGAGAAAGTACCCGCTCCGCCCTCACCGAATTGTACGTTAGATTCTGTGTTCAATTTACGCTGACGCCAAAAGCCAAAGGTATCTTTGGTGCGTTGTCTTACTTCGTTACCGCGTTCAATGATAATGGGTTTAAAACCCATTTGAGCAAGCGTGAGTCCTACTAATAAACCACAGGGACCAAAACCAATAATGATAGGACGCTCAGTTAAGTCTTCTGGTGCTTGACCAACATATTTGTAGCTGGTATCTGGTGTTGGTCTAACATGGTTGTCTGACTCAAATTGCACCAGTAAATCATTGGTCAAATCCGAGTCGGTCAGCGTGACATCTAGCGTATAAATTAATTGGATATTTCTTTTATTACGAGCATCATAACCACGTTTAAACATCACAAATGATGCCATCTGCTCAGCAGAAATTTTAAGCTTGGTCGTTATCGCAGTCGTTAGATCTTCAGGTGCATGATTTAATGGCAATTTAATTTCAGTTAAACGTATCATTGGTTACTCATAAACTCGTGTAGAAAACAGTCTCGCATTTTACTGGTACTGATACAAATAAGCGAATAAATATTCTACTTATACAGGATAAATTTACGGATTTGACGGCAGGAGCATATTTACTAATTGATGATAAGTAGTACATCTAAGCAGGTTAACGCTGCAATACTTTTATGATGGAGTAACTATAGACTGCTATAATACAAGCATTTATATTAGACCACTGAGCTCCTCACATTTATCAAGGCCCATTATGACCACTTATATACTCGACACAGAAACCACAGGGCTTGTTGAGCCGCACATGACTGAAGCCGCCTACTCTATTGTGAATATCAACAATGGCAAGGTAGAGGTACTACAAGAGCCAAGATCCAAGCGTTTTAACCCTCTGAAAGAAATCAGCTTGGGCTCTATGGCAGTGTCACATATATGTGAAGAAGATATCATGAATGAGCCTCCTCATACAGACTTTAGACTGCCCAGTAGTGTTGAGTATTTGATTGGTCATAATATTGATTTTGATATGGCCGTTCTAAAAAATGCAGGCGTGACACATACGCCTAAGCTGATATGCACCAATGCGATGGCTAACTATCTGCTACCTACGCTAGAAAGCCATAAGCTGGTCTCTCTTCTCTACCTCTTTCATCGAGATATCGCACGTGAGCAAGCAAAACATGCACATGCTGCTGTTTATGATATTTACTTCACTCAGTTGGTACTGGGTAGTCTGATTGATTTAGCCAATAGCCAAGGCCATGTCATCACTGATGCAGAGAGCTTATATGAGTTTAGCCAAATGGCACGCATACCCACGCATTTCAGTTTTGGCAAATATAAAGGTGAGGCTATTGCAAAGTTGGCAACCCATTCCGATGGAGCTGGATATCTAAAATGGATGCTCAAGCAAGACAGTATTGACCCTTATTTGGCTGAGGCTTGTCAGCAGGCTCTAGATACAGCTGGCTAAATCATAAGTGAGCGTATTTTAGTTTGAGATATAAAAAAAGCTGCAATACGTTTTTGTATTGCAGCTTTTAATACATATGATACAACCTAACTTAACATTTAGAGCATGTTCTCAATCTAAACGATAAATATTAAGTGAAGATGCGCCCTAATTGATGACACACCCCAAATAACTGATTCAGAATCATGCTTAAACGACTTATAGACAACATGAGCAATTGCGTTTGGTTTTAGACATTTTACCAATACCAGGGTTAAAGCTGTTGGTTGGGTCTAA
>NZ_JBQSXG010000187.1:0-4957 GCF_052378005.1 Psychrobacter sp. AOP31-B2-9 | reverse complement strand
ATAGGTAAGATTCGTCGCTGGCTTGTGGCATCTTGCATGGCCACTTTTAGATACCCTTGCAACGCAGAAGCTATCACCTCTTCGTAGTAACGGTTTTTAAACGCCTCTTCTAAGTATCTAAGCGGACGGGCGGTAGAGTCGGCTCGGTCTGCCAATGCATGAAATGCCGCAAGACGTAATTTTGCACTGTGCGCCGAGCTTAGTTGCTGCTCTAAAACATGTGCCGTCTTATCAAGACTCGTCGTAGCGACCCACTGTACCAATTGTAATGCTTGGTTGGCTGTGAGTGTGTCGCTATCATCAAGTAATTTTTTGACCAAATCTAACGTTTGATTGTCTGCTTGTACCTGTAGCAGTGCCAAGCCTTCTTTAAACGCAACATCGCTATTGTTTGAAGTATCAGAGAGTAGCTGTTTAATTCTGTGGTAGCCGTCTTTTATGACATAAGTGACTGGCAGTAGCTTGCTATTTGATGCATTGCTCTGAGTGATGTCTATTGGTATAAAACGTAAGCTTTGGTCAAGACCTACTACTATGATGGCAGGCTTGTCAGCATAGCTTGCGACGGTAATCTGCTGCGGCTTAACCAAATCTTCTTTACAACTGTTTGGCTGACCTTTATCAAATGCCCATGATTTGACGATTTTGTCATCTGCGGTAGTAAACAGTCGAGTGTCTGACACACAAAGCGACTTGATCATTTCGCTGTGCTGGCTAGACTTGGCTCTATCAACAGGATGTAGGTCGCCTTGAACATGAGTACGGTACAAGTATTTATCCGCACCTGCTGAGAAGAAATACTGACCGACTGGCTCAAAACAAAGCGCCGTTACTTTACCTTGATGGAGCTGTTTGCGGCTGCTCAAGCTAAGTTTTGTTTCATCTGAGGCCCATTGATAGCTACTAACATCTCCCGATTGATCTGCCACAACTAGCCATGATCCGTCGTTTGACGTTGTTAGTGCTGTCAATACAGAGTCTTTATTTGATGTTGCTATAGCAGATACATAAGGCTCAATGATGGCAGTACTACTAGTCTTACTGTTTTGATAAGGCCATACCACGATGTGTTTCGGATATAAGATAGCCAAGGCATCTTGTAGTGGTGCCATTGCAACGGCACAGCCTATCTCACTATCACTATTCTTAAGTGTATCAAGTAAGGATTTGGCACTGGTCTTTTTAACTTTTTTGGCTTGCCAGTCCGTTTGGTAAAGATGACCATCATCACCAATCATAACAATAGTGCTGTCATCTGTTTGGCTGATGGCTTGCATCGCACAAGGTAATGCAGTCGTCGATAAGCTAAATTGCTCACCTTGTTGATCGAGGATGTACAAAACAGGCGTCGATGTTTGGGTTTGCTGCTGGCGAGTAATAAAAAGACTGCGCCCATCCTGTTTGGTTGTTTTTTGAGTTGCCGCTTGGGTGCTATTGGCTTTACTGACTAAACCAATAATTTGACCCCAATAGGGGAGTGTTATTGTTTTCATGGTGTTATCTCAGTTGAGGTGACGTCATATTTTTTTGAGTATCTTTTTTTGGCTATAAAAGCTTACTAGTATTTACCTATATCTGTTATCTGTCCGCCAAAGCCGTTAAGCAGAAGCAGCTGCCTGTAGATTGTTGGATAGCTCAGGATAGCGATGCAACAACCGTGTGACGGCAACCAGACACGCATGACGCTCCATCTTGCCTGCTGAGTGCGTAAAGGTGAATAGTGTCGGCATAATGAGCGCCGCAAAGGTACTATCAGCCAATGCCACATCACGAAAAGTCTCAATCAATGCCAGTTTGGCACGACTCGCAGATATAGGTTTTAGCGTAATATTGCTATCTGTATCAGCTGTCTCATTGCTTTTATCTGAATAGCGTTGTTGATTATTGCTGGCACTAGCATTGGGTTCTTGCGACCCACCTAAACGACCAGGCGGTAGCTCAAATAGCCCGCGGCGTAGCAGCATTAATAACTGATCGACTTCTGCAGGCAAGTTCTCTGCTGTTTTTACTGGCTGTTCTTTTATGATTGGTTGAGTATTGCTGTCTTTATCTTGTGCAACCTCTTTATCGCTACTGTTTGGTTGCCAGTTTGGAGACACGTGACGCGACTTGTAGTGTTTCCATAGCATGGTCACAGCAGCATAACGTACTTCACGGTCTGTGCTTTGAGTCAGTTGGTATAAAGACTGCACTTCTTGGAAGTGAGCGTGACGCTGTAGCAGCGTGATACCGATTTGGCGAGCGACTCGCGCTTTGCTTTCAATCAAAGCATTTAACATATCGGCATTCAATTGTGTTGGCTGGATGTGGTAACGGCGATTGGTAACGGAAGGTTCATCTAAAAGCGCACGTTTCAACAGCTCAGTGACCTCAGTATAAGGCGACTCAGCTATCATGAGCCATAGAGCTGGCGTTGGTTGCCACGTCGCCATCTCATACTCGCTCAGTAATAAGCCAAAATCTCGCAACTGGCTGTTACGCTGTTGTAATAAAGGAATGACGCGCTCAGCATCAAAGAACGAAGAAGGGATAATCGCATCAGGATCAACAGGTCTGTCTGTCAACGCCATACAAATATGTTCATGATGATGACTTAGGTAGCTGATCGCAAGCTCACTGATAGGCGCAGTAGCATCATCTGTTGCCATGTGCCACAAGGCATTGGCACCTGCAAAAATATCATCTTCGGACACTTCTCGTGATTGACCACTTAGCATTTGTAAGAACGCTGTTTCAGAGATGATTTTTAGTGCCGCACCATCAGCGATCAAACCTTCAGCTTTCAGCTGTTTACTGCCTTTACGGCCATTACCATATAGCGGTGATCCATCATCCCCAATAACCAAATAATCTAGCTTGCCATTGACGGCGCTACTAATAGCACCATTAGCTGCTTTCACGACTTTTTCGGCCTCGCCACGTGTCATGCTTTGCATCTTGCCCGTGAACAAATACCGTTGACCGGACAAATCTACTTCGGTAGCAACATCTGCATTACTACTCGAGCCTGTAGTGTTACCACTAGAAGCGCTGTCAGTAGGGCTACCTTCTTCATTACTGTCATTATCGAGATATGCAACAAAATCGGCAGGCAAGAAGCCTTTGTTAATACGCTCAATCGCAAATTCACGATAGAGTGCTTGCTCACTATGTGCTAGCGTCATAAGCCAGTCGAAACCTAGATCTATCGGCGCAAAACGGCGTACATCAGACAGCCAATCTTGCACATTTTCTGCTAAGTATTCATCAAAGTCTAATTGCTTTTGCCAATTCTTGATAGGTTCAGAAATAGGGGGTAAACCTTGATTATCAGTACTACTTATAAGATTGATAATACTAGTGGACTTTAATAGTTCAATATATTCAGCTACTTGCCAATCAGGCTCATAAGCAAGCGCATGCCAATAGCTCATATCAAGCGCTGCGGCTGACAGTACATCTTCATCAATCCAGTCGATAACAGTAGATTGTGACAATGGATGTAATAACAGGACTTGCCATACTGAAGCATTTATTTGACTCAAATCCAAACGCCTAAGCTGATCTAACGCAAAGTGCATGCAGTAACTGTCATCATGAGCAGAGAAGTCGTATGCTGCTGATATATCTAGTTGCTGGGCGACGCGAATAAAGTATTCAGATCCTAACTCTTTGGCACTATAAAGCTCAGGCAATTTTTTTATGGCAAACTTAACACTGTACCGTCTGCTGCTAGTCAATCGTTCAAAAAACCACTCAGGAGTTAAGTCGCGTCTTGTAAAGTGTTTGCTGAGTTGTTTGCTAGCGGTTTGATGGTGATGCTCTGTGTCTAGTAGCTGCCCCCAACCATTGACACCAATATCTGAAATAGGGTCACGACTTAATATATTATTGATTGCAAAGGTTCTAACAGGCTCATAATCTGACATCGCCAATAGCATCAGCTCAGTGAGTGATAAGTCTTGGGCATAGCTTTTGGCATAGCCAATCGCGTATTGATAGGCAGCAGGGTAGTGTGAATGAAGTAGTTGTAGTACGACTTGATGTAAGCCCAATGTCTGAAACTTAGACTTTTCAAAATTAGGTGAGTTTTCTAGTAGCCAAACAATCATCTCATCACGCGCTTTACTATGCGCCTTACCAGCCGATAGATATTGCAGCGTGTCGTTACTTACATCACGTAATTGGGTTTTAAAGTCATGCTTTAAACTATCGGTTGCAAACTGTCTGACAGCCTCATTTTTTGCGATAGCCAATAGTTGAATAAGTGGTTCAGGATCTCGTTGCCACGCCTCAGAAAACGCACGACCTTTTGCATCAAATAGCTTGCGAGGAGAGCGACTGCTAAATCGATTGACGCCATAATCTAGGCTATTGTGGAAGCAAATGTGATTGAGGACCCAGCTGCTCGTTTGCTCGGCACTGCCAGCTGTCATGGTTTCGTCATAGCTGGCGAGTACACAGACAGCGGCATCAATATAGCCAATCGGCATCTGCTGCCCCAGTTGGCGCAAATATCGCCATGCTCTGAGGCTCATATACGTTTTGGTTGCGAAGCTAACATTGGCTTTGGGTGTCTGATCAAAACGTTGTAAATCAATCTTGGCGGCTATTTGGCCAAAAATCTCATAATCTTGAGAAAACTCAGCCTGCTTATAAATACGTTTTAAACCTTTCCACACACCGTAGTTGACTGGTAGCTCACTGATAGCTTGTTTTAAAATGGCTCTAGAGTACGCGCTACCATCTTCCCACAGCGCGGTCAGTATTAAATGGATTTTATAACGATCTGGTAGTGGGTAAACGCCTTCGTCTGCTTCTAGTTTGGCAATCATCGCCACACGCTCTGCAAACTGTACTTCGGGGTTTTGCTCCCGAAACTGATGACTTAGAATCTTGTCCAAAAATCGATCAAACGTCAATTCACGTTCGGGGATAGGTGTCTCAGGAATGTCATCAACTTGTGTCGCTAGTATAT
>NZ_JBQSXG010000186.1:0-4957 GCF_052378005.1 Psychrobacter sp. AOP31-B2-9 | reverse complement strand
TTATAAAAACAGAGTCTAACAGTGCTTATCAGTCATCCAATAAGCTGAATCAGTGGTCGAAATATATCGCTTTATACTTATTGTCATTACCCAGATTTGTCAAATGCTCTATTTTATTTAGCATAGATTATGCTGCATCAATATCTTGCTTACTTTTGGCATTGGCATTACGACAAGGATATGTGGCACCTTACATCAGCAATATGACATTGGCGTTATATGCATTTATTCCTGTCGCCAGTTTATATTTTATGGGGTTTTATAGAGGGGCTTCTAGGGGGGTTTTTGATGCGGTAATGGGGCGTGTACTACAGCTGTTTCTATTACTTATTATCGTTTATCAAGTTCTTATTTACGTAAACCCAATGTCGATGATACCTCGATCAGTACCTATCATCTTTCTATTTCTATCTTTTATTTGGTTGTGGAATAGCAGACTGATAATACGAACCTTTTTGAAACGACTACAGAGATCAGATAAAAAGCGTAAAACAAAGGAATGCTGCGACAATGTGATTATTTATGGTGCAGGAGAGGCGGGTAGAGAGCTATTCGAGAGCTTGAAGCACTCTTATAAATACAATGTGGTGGCATATATCGATGATGATAATCATTTGGCAGGTGCTTATTTGCATGGTAAAAAAATATATGCTGAACACGAATTAATATCATTAATAGAAACCTTTAAAGTGGCACAGGTCATCTTGGCAATGCCTTCTATGGGCCGTGCTCGTAAAAAACAAATCATGGATCAGTTATCAGATATCTCTGTCAAAATAAACGACGTGCCTAGCTTGCGCGAGCTGGCTGATGAAAGAGTGACGGTCAGTCACATACGACCTATCGACATATTGGACGTACTGGGCCGAGATATCGTTGAACCTGTTGCTGAGTTGCTACAAAAAAACATCACCAATCAAAGTGTTCTTGTAACAGGGGCAGGTGGTTCGATTGGTAGTGAGTTATGTCGGCAAATTATTAAAAACAAACCTAAGTGTTTGGTGTTATACGAGCAATCTGAATATGCCTTGTACACCATAGAACAAGAGCTTAGAAATAAAAAGAAAGAAAATGTTGAATACCAAGATATTGAGATTGTCAGTATTATCGGAAGCGTGGTGAACGAAAAAAAATTAATCGATATATTCAAAAATCACCATATAAATACCATTTATCATGCTGCCGCATACAAGCATGTACCTATTGTTGAGTCCAATCCTTTTGAGGGCACAATCAACAATACCAAGGGTACTTATCATTGTGCATGTGCTGCGATGGCAGCTGGTGTTGATACCTTTGTTTTAATTTCTACTGATAAAGCTGTACGACCGACTAATGTCATGGGAGCATCAAAACGCTTGGCGGAGCTAGTCTGTCAGGGCCTTAGCCAACAGAGCAGCCATACTTGTTTTAGCATGGTACGTTTTGGCAATGTGTTGGGGTCGTCGGGATCTGTGGTACCTCTGTTTACCAAACAGATTGAGCAGGGTGGTCCGATCACTATTACTCATCCCGAAATAACCCGATATTTTATGACGATTCCAGAGGCGGCTAGCTTGGTGATTCAAGCAGGTGCAATGGCGTTTGGTGGTGAGGTGTTTGTGCTAGATATGGGCGCACCAGTAAAAATTGTGGATCTTGCTAAACGTATGATTCGTCTGACTGGCTGTGAACTAAAAGATGATGACAATCCCGATGGTGATATTGAAATTATTTTTACTGGCTTAAGACCAGGTGAAAAACTGTATGAAGAGCTAATCATTGGCGAAGATAACATTGAAAAAACCTTTCATCCGTTAATCATGCAGGCAATGGAACACAGCTTTCCCTTAGAAGATATCGAAAATATTTTGTTCGAATTTATAGAACGCTCAAAACAGCAAGATATTGTTTGGCTGAAAACTCAATTTAAGCATTTTGTAGCAGGTTATCGAGAGGATGATGCCTCCAAAAAAATAGTGAAATCTATCCCTAACATTAAATAAATCGAAGAGGTTTGTTAAAATTACGATGATAAATATAAATAATATAAAAATAGCTGTTATTGGTCTAGGGTATGTTGGCTTACCACTGGCTGTAGAGTTTGGTAAGAAACTACCTGTCATAGGCTTTGATATTAATGCCGCTCGGATAAATGAGCTGACATCAGGTGTAGACCATACTTTAGAGGTGAGTGATGATGAGCTATCAGAAGCAAAGCATCTAAGCTATAGCGCTCATATGGCAGATCTTAATGACTGTAACTTTTTTATTGTGACAGTACCCACGCCTATTGATGACTATAAGCAACCAGATCTAACGCCATTGATAAAAGCATCAACCGCGATTGGCGGTATTCTGAAGCAAGACGATATCGTGGTTTATGAGTCTACGGTCTATCCGGGTGCTACCGAAGAAGTTTGTATTCCCGTATTAGAGCAAGTATCTGGCTTAACTTTTAATCAAGGTTTTTATGCAGGCTATAGCCCAGAGCGTATTAACCCAGGTGATAAAGAGCACCGAGTCACCAATATTCTAAAAGTAACGGCTGGATCTACTCCCGAAATTGCCGATTTTGTCGATGAGGTATATAACCTTATTATCACAGCAGGAACGCATAAAGCGCCAAGTATTAAAGTAGCAGAAGCGGCAAAAGTGATAGAAAACACGCAAAGAGATGTGAACATTGCGTTAATCAATGAGTTGGCCGTTATTTTTAATAAGATGAATATTGATACCGAAGCTGTGCTTACGGCAGCGGGTACCAAATGGAACTTTTTGCCGTTTCGCCCAGGCTTGGTAGGTGGACACTGTATCGGCGTTGATCTTTACTATTTGACGCATAAAGCTCAGGCGATTGGTTATAACCCAGAGATTATACTGGCTGGTCGTCGTCTGAATGATGGCATGGGCGAATATGTCAGCACACAGCTCATTAAAACGATGATAAAGAAACGTATTCAAGTAGAGGGTGCCAAAGTATTGATACTAGGGCTAAGTTTCAAAGAAAACTGCCCTGATGTACGTAATACGAAAGTCATCGATATCGTGCATGAGCTACAAGAGTACAATATCGAAGTCGACGTTTATGATCCTTGGGTGGATGCAGCATCGGCGCAGCATGAGTATGGCGTTAACCCTATAGAGATGCCGCTCGATAACGAATATGACGGTATTGTTCTAGCCGTTGCGCATCAAGAGTTTCTTAAAATGGGTGCAGAGACGATTCGTAGCTTTGGTAAAGAGTCGCATGTTCTTTATGATCTCAAATATGTTTTTACTAATGCAGATACTGATATTCGTTTATAGACATTTTCCCTTTCTGATAAGTTATCAGCATTCAGCAATACATAAAAAGCAACATATAAAAAGCAATAAGGGTCATAACAATGACAGCATACGAAGACATCAAGCAAACTTTATTAAATGATAAAAAAGTATGGCTCATTACTGGAGTAGCGGGTTTTATCGGTTCAAACTTACTTGAAACGCTATTGTTACTCAATCAAAAAGTAGTGGGCTTAGATAACTTTGCCACAGGTTTTCAGCATAACCTAGATGAAGTGCAAGCACTAGTAAGCTCTCAGCAGTGGGCAGGCTTTACCTTTATAGAAGGTGATATCCGCAATTTAGCAGACTGCCAAACGGCCTGTACAGGTGTGGACTATGTATTGCATCAAGCCGCACTAGGTTCTGTGCCACGCTCTATCGCCGATCCTATCGCGACTAATGAGACCAATATCTCAGGGTTTTTGAATATGCTGACCGCTGCTCGTGATGCCGAAGTATCTAGCTTTACGTATGCGGCCAGTAGCTCTACCTATGGTGACCACCCTGCTTTACCCAAAGTGGAAGATGCTATTGGTAACCCGTTATCGCCTTATGCAGTAACTAAGTATGTCAATGAGTTATATGCTGATGTGTTTTCTCGCACTTATGGCTTTAATACGATTGGCCTACGTTATTTTAATATTTTTGGTAAGCGCCAAACGCCAGATGGTGCTTATGCAGCAGTAATACCGAAGTGGACGGCTGCTATGATTCAAGGTGATGAGGTATTTGTGAACGGTGATGGTGATACTAGCCGAGACTTTAATTTTATTGAAAATGCTGTACAGGCTAATATCTTGGCAGCGACAGCCAGTAGTGATGCGAAAAACCAGGTATACAACGTGGCAGTCGGTGGTCGTACCACACTCAATACATTATTTGATGCACTAAAAGAAAGCCTAAGCGATAACGGTGTGAGTTATAGCCAAGCGCCAGTGTATCGTGACTTCCGTGCTGGGGATGTACGTCATAGCCAAGCTGATATCAGTAAGATTCAGAACGCATTAGGCTATGCACCGCAGTTCGATATCATTCAAGGAATTGAAAAAGCCATGCCTTGGTACGTTAAGTCTTTGAGCTGCTAGTTGTCGTTTAATATGATAAGTAAAATCCGCACTGCACTGCAAGCTGAAGACATCAGGCGATTAATGAAAAACTTCTTTTCATTATCAGTACTCAAACTAGTAAATGCTATTTTGCCGTTTGTTACTCTGCCTTATCTTATTAAGGTGTTAGGGCTCCAGCAGTATGGTGCGATTGTACTAGGGTTATCTCTGGTTGCATATTTTCAATCAATAACCAGTTACGGTTTTAATTTATCTGCGACACGAGAAATTGCAAAACATAAAGCCAGCCGTAAGCAGCTCAGTTTTATTTATAGTAAAACGCAAACTTCAAAACTTTACTTATTACTGTTTTCACTAAGTATTTTAGTGCCAGCAATTATGCTAGTACCTCAATTTAAAGAAGACTTACCAGTATATTTATTGATGTGTTTGATGCTAGCTGGTCAAACCATGTTTCCTGAGTGGTTTTTTCGTGGTGTAGAAAAAATGGGCTACATCACTATATTGGATTTGGTCGTGAAAGGTGCCTTTACTGTCGGCGTTTTTGTATTGGTTAAATCACCAAAGGATTATTGGCTCTA
>NZ_JBQSXG010000185.1:0-5001 GCF_052378005.1 Psychrobacter sp. AOP31-B2-9 | reverse complement strand
AGGTCAGTTCAATTTGGCATCGTACCAAATAGGGGTGTTAAAATTAATTCAGTCACTCTTTTATAGAAGATTGATCATATTAAGAAGGCTTTAGTGCTGCGCTAATATCTGCTAATAATGGTGGAATATCATGCTTATCAGCAATGACTTCTATCATTACGAGCTTGTCAGTGACAATGGCTGCTTTTTCGAGAGCGGACTTTAACTCACCCGCTGTCTCTACTTTAATAATTAAGCTGTTTTCATCCGTGGCACCAAATGCTTGCGGTATTAACTGCCAGTTGCATTTAGGAATGTCATTATAAGATTGATGCTCACCATGAATCGCACGCTCGACGGTATAGCCATCATTATTAATCAACACAATAACTGGGTTGATTTGCTCTTGAATCATCACTGCTATTTCTTGGATTGTTAACAGCGCAGAGCCATCACCAACCAATAGAACGCTGCGTTTGTCTGGCGAGGCAATGGCTGCGCCTAGGCTGGCAGGCAAGGTGTAGCCAATCGATCCCCACATGGGCTGACCATAAGAGGTAACACCCTGCGGCAAGCGTACATCACTGATGCCAAAATAAGCCGTTCCTTGTTCAGAAAACACCAAGTTATTATCATCTAAGCAATCGGCAATGATATGCCACAGATCATCCTGCCTGATAGGTTCGTCATCTTTACCTTGTTGTTCATGAGGTTTTACCTCTCTACAGAACTGCTTAGGCACGATATCAATACCTGATGTCATGACCTCATGCAAAACTTGTAACGCATCCTTTAGCGCAATCGGTGCAAAGTTCCGACCACTGATAGAGGCGCGCTCATAATGCAAATCTACCACCACTTTTTCATTGATATCTTGGCTAAACCCTGCGGTCGTGGTATCGGTATATTGCACGCCAATTTTGATAAGACATTCACAGTTTTCTACCGCGTCTTTGACCACAGGACGTGATGCCACACCCGCATACGTTCCTGCCCAGCGCTCACTGTGTTCGTCCAATAGCGTTTTGCCCCACGACAGCGTGGTATAAGGAATATCCGTATCAGCGATGAGTGCTTTGAGCTGATTTTGCAGTCCTAAACGATGTACCATCAAATCTGCCATCAGCGTCGTGGTTTTGTTTGGCAAAAAATCTATAAGCGCTTGTCTAAAATCTGCCAATGCTGCTTGGCTAGTAATATCTTCTTGACTATCATCAAGCTTGGTCGTTGGTGGATAAATTGGCATTTTTGCAACGTCAGGTGACAGCAATATATAGCCTGGGCGGTGCTTTTTAAGAATCAAACGAATGACACGATCAATTTCTGAGGCGGCGTTTTCTGGTGTGATCTGCGCTCGTGCTATCGTCACTGGCTCTACCATCTTAATAAAATGGTTAAATACACCATCACCAAGCGAATGATGAATACGGCGCTTTGAGTCTTGTACTTCCGTACTTGGTGCACCCACGATATGCAATACAGGCGCGTACTCAGCGAAAGAGCCTGCAGTGGCATTAATCGCGGACAACTCCCCTACACCAAACGTCGTCACCATCGCGGCAAACCCACGCTCGCGAGCATAACCATCAGCAGCATAACCCGCATTTAGCTCATTGGTGTTACCGATCCAGCGCAATTTATCAGACGCAAGAATATTGTCTAAAAAAGTTAAATTAAAATCGCCAGGTACACCAAATATCTCAGAGGCGCCCGCTTCTGCGACACGATCAAACAAATAGTCGGCGATGGTATATTGTTGAGTCATTTTTTATCCTTATGAATTACCATGATAAGTACTGATAATTTTTTATGGTTGAAGTGACTTATAATGAGTATTCCAGTCTATTTATCTCATGCAAATTTTTTGGAATACCTATTATAAGAAACTGTTATAACATATCTATGTGGTTAGATAATATGCCTGTTTTGCTAACTTTGATTTTTTTATTATAAGTGTTGACAAGTCAAAAAAACTGCGTATAATACGCCTTCATCAACTGACGATAGTTAATTGATAATTAGCGGGAATAGCTCAGTGGTAGAGCATAACCTTGCCAAGGTTGGGGTCGAGAGTTCGAATCTCTTTTCCCGCTCCAAATACTTAAAAAGCCTCACTTAACAGTGAGGCTTTTTTTTGTCCCAGTTTTAAGGGCTACAGCGTTTTCCAGTATTAGTTATTCAGTCTAATTGCTAAGTTTATCTAATATATTAAAAGCTCAAAAATCAGCACCGTGACCAAAACGTGACCATTTCGTGCCCACGCTATAAACACTGATTCTATAATTGACCCCAACTAACATTCCTACCCTTATAAAAAACAACGCTAAAAAATATTTTCTTAACGTTGTTTTTTCTTTTCCATTACTTTTGTAGATTGACCTCATAGCGTGACCAAAACGTGACCAAATCATGAAAAAGTAAGTTTTTAAAATAACCCCAACCTTAATTTTAGGCCTTGGAACGTCATATATATAAGGCTCTACCACTTATTCCTCTGCACATCTTTTTCAATTTTGTAGATCATAAAGACTCTTCATCATCTTTATTATTTGACTTATAAATAAATAAGTCCCCCACCTGTACATCTAAAAACTCACATAACTGGTCGATGGTATTGAAGTCAATTCTTGATGACTCTTCATTGTATAGCTTATGAAGTGTTGATTTACTCATACCTGTTGCTCTTACGACATCTGCTACACGCAACTTTTTCTCTGCCAGAATCACAGGAAGTTTAGACACAATCATAATTAATACCTCTTTTCGGGTAAAAATGCTTTACATTGAGGTAAAAAGACAATATAGTACACAAATCGGTTACTAATTACCTTTAAGCGGGTAAATTATAGCTGATACTTCAAAGGTACATTTTTACAGGCTGATAAAATAGTTTTCATTCTATCACTTAATGCAACGACTTAATAACTGAAAAGAGGTAAATACCATGAGCAATACTTATTTAACAACTGATGAGTTAGCCGAACGCATCAAGTACGACGCACGTACTATCCGCAATCAAATGAAAGACACTGTTTTGATTGAAAACATTCATTACATACGCCCTTTTGGTGGTCGTAAGATTCTGTATGTATGGGAGCGTATCGAAGAGGATATGTGTAAGCCGGTCATGAGCGCTATCAATGGAATGGCACTTCAATAACTCATTATATTGATAAGACTAGGAGATTTACTATGGCTACTATGAGAGGACGGTTTGGCAAACTGGTCGTTGACTTCCGCTACTTAGGTAAGCGCTGTCGAGAAAAGACCAGTTTAGAAGACAACCCAGCTAATCGTAAAAAATTAGCACAAGTCATGAAAAAAATGGAAGCAGAAATTACCCTAGGCATCTTCGACTATGCCGCTTACTTTCCAAAAAGTGAACGGGCACAAGAGATGATAGCACTGGCTGATAGAGCCGAAGCTTGTATCAGCCGCAATCCGACCTTTAGGCAGTTTGTCGATATTTGGTATGAGGAGAAAAAGATTGAATGGCGGCCGAGCTATCGGCAAAAGATACAGATTATTCTAGATAAGTATCTCTTACCTGAGTTTGGTGGTAAAGCGGTACATGCCATAAAAAAATCAGACTTGCTGACCTTCCGTAGCTCCCTCGCCAAAGTTCGTTACGGTAAAGATGGTCAGTCAAGTCTGTCAGTAGCACGAATCAATCAGATTATGATACTTCTCCGTATGATACTAGAAGAAGCGTCAGATCGCCATGAGTTTGAGATGCCTTATAAAAATATTAAGAATCTTAAACAAGCTCGCCCGGATGTAAACCCTTTTACATTGAGTGAGGTATGGCTGATTTTAAAGCATGTTCGTGCTGATTATAGGCCTTACTACACTATTCGCTTCTTTACAGGAATGCGTACCAGTGAAATTGATGGGCTTAAGTGGGACTGTATTAACTTTGATCGACGTGAGATTAGTATTAGAGGGGCATTAGTGAATGGGGAGATGGGTCCGACTAAGACGTTAGGCTCACAGCGTGATATTGCGATGTCACAGTTGGTCTATGACGCCCTACTAGAGCAGAAGGCACGCACTTTTGGTAAGTCAGAGTTCGTGTTTTGCAACTCGCAAGGCAATCCGATGGAGTATCGCAATGTGAACCGGCGGGTATGGAAACCTACCCTTGCCCTACTCGGCCTCAAACACCGGCGCGCTTATCAGACTCGGCACACGGCAGCGACGCTTTGGCTGGCTGCTGGTGAAAATCCTGAGTGGATAGCACGGCAGATGGGTCATAGTAGTACGGAGATGCTGTTTCGGGTGTATAGCCGCTATGTCCCTGATATCACGCGTCAGGATGGTTCAGCGATGGATAATCTGCTACTTGCGAGTAAAGAGAAGTTAACAAGCGCATCGAATAGCTCTGACACTGAAGCACTCATCAGGAATAAACAGACTGACAAGGAGACGTCACAATGAAAATCATCAATTATCAGCAGCTGTTTGCTGAATTTAAACGGGATGGCGCAATCAGTGATGATGCGAATGAGATTACTAATGCATTGATGCGTGAGTTGTATGTTTCATCGGGTTATAACCTCGCTCGCTTCTTGGGAGTAAAGCGGTGCTTTGATAACGATATGGCGATGCGTGTATGGGTACAGAAGCGCTTGGATACTCAGGATGGGTACTTTGTGAAAGACATGAGCAGTAAGCTTCAGAGTGAGCTTTATGAGCTATTGCCGTATTCTAGCTATGGCGGCTACTGAGGAAAATATTATGAGTGTAAAACTTCAACCCAATATGACGCAAAGCACATATGATATCAAAATATGTGAAGATTACTGGGCATACGATAATAAAAGTGGCTTTGTTGAGCATTTGAAGGAACTTTGCAAGAAGTATAAAGTTAGCCCTCAAGTACTGTTTGAGACAGTCGCTCAATGTTATGCCTACTTGGACGATGTTGTATGTGAATACTGCGGTTATGCTTGTCCAATTGAAGTACCAGCAGATATCCCTTATATGCGTGCAAAAGATAATTGGTTATGCACAATATGTGAG
>NZ_JBQSXG010000184.1:0-5025 GCF_052378005.1 Psychrobacter sp. AOP31-B2-9 | reverse complement strand
ATAAAAAACAGTAGGACAACTGCTCAAACAAGAATAAGTTGAGACTCAATACATATTAAATCAAAAGCTAAAAGTATTTTATAGTTCAGCGGCTGATTAGCTTCTTACTGTCGATAAATGCTATGATTTTACCCAATGACCAATAAACCCTATAAAAAGCTAAAAACATTATGCCTCAAAATGATAATAATACTGATCAAAACGAATCAGGGTCTCAAGCTCTCGTAAAGTCTGATGACAGCAGACATGCCCTGACTGTAAAAGGTAAAGGCCGTTTATTAGCATTGACAGACTCTATCCTGAAGTCAGCAATCGCCTCGCGCAAAGCTAACCAATCAGTAGTTGATGATAGCTGGATACAAGAAATATGGAATTGGGCAGATAGTTTTAAAATATCCGAGAAGAAAATTCCGCGAAATAGACAGATGTTATTAGGATTAACAGAGCTCGATATTAGTGGCAATCTTCTCAAACTATTGCCAGAAAGTATTGGTAATCTGACTAACCTAACCTCGCTTAATCTTCGGAATAATAGGCTTAGCGAGCTACCTGAGAGTATTGGTAATCTGACTAATCTAACCTCACTTGATATTTTGGGTGTTAGGCTTAGCGAATTACCTGAGAGCATTGGTAATCTGACTAATCTAACCGAGCTTAATCTTCGGAGTAATAGTCTTAGCGAATTACCTGAGAGTATTGGACAGCTTAAAAACTTAACCAGGCTTGATCTTTGGAGTAATAAGCTTAGCGAATTACCTGAGAGTATTGGTAATCTGACCAATCTAATCGAGCTTGATCTTGATTATAATAATCTTAGCGAATTACCTGAGAGTATTGGACAGCTTAAAAATTTAACCAGGCTTGATCTTTGGAATAATAAGCTTAGCGAATTACCTGAGAGTATTGGTAATCTGACCAATCTAATCGAGCTTGATCTTAGTAGTAATAATAATCTTAGCGAATTAACTGAGAGTGTTGGTAATCTGACCAATCTAACCGTGCTTAATCTTAGTAGTAATAAGCTTAGCGAATTACCTGAGAGTATTGGTAATCTGACCAATCTAACCGAGCTTGATCTTCGGAGTAATAGTCTTAGCGAATTACCTGAGAGTATTGGACAGCTTAAAAACTTAACCAGGCTTGATCTTTGGAGTAATAAGCTTAGCGAATTACCTGAGAGTATTGGTAATCTGAACAATCTAGACTCGCTTGTTCTTAGTAGTAATAATCTTAGCGAATTACCTGAGAGCATTGGACAGCTTAAAAACTTAACCAGGGTTGATCTTAGAAATACCATGTTGAGGGAATTGCCTACAAGCATCAATCAGAATAGAGTTAAAGTGGTTCTCTGATTAATATCTTAAAATTATTTTGTAACACTAATTTTTTAAAGGTGAGTAAACGTGCAAACCGAAGCCGTATTTGAAGACATTGCTGAGCGTATTCGCCTTGAGCTTGAGCAAGCCGAGCACAGTATCTATATTGCTGTTGCTTGGTTTACCAACCGAAATTTATTTAACACGCTTATCGACAAAGCACAAAAAGGTGTCACTGTTCAGTTGATGCTATCCAACGATCATATTAACCAACAGAGCTATGTTGATTATAGTCAGTTAGATATTGGTCACTCAGCAGCCTACCTGATTGGTGATGGTAAACAAGATTTGATGCACAATAAGTTTTGTGTGATCGACAGTGATACGGTGATTAACGGCTCTTATAACTGGAGCTATAAAGCCGAGAAGAATCATGAGAATATTCTGGTTACTAAAGGCGATAGCGTTTTAGCCGAACAATTCATCAAACAGTTTAAGAAAATTCGTAATACATATTTTGATCATCAAGAGCCCACGCCAGAGCTGCCTCTCGATAAAATCATTAAACGTCTCGAGATTATCAAAAATTACGTTATCCTAGAAGACGTAGAAGATATCACACGCGAAAACACCAAGCTGAAGGTGTATGCCTTTCAACAAGATATTGCGGATATCACCCAAGCTTTGCAGCAGCACAGCTTTGAGACTGCCATCACCCTTATTGATCAGTTCATCAAAAACCATCATGCCTTAGTCATCTATAACGATATTGACGTCAGTGCCTTAAAGCTCGAGATACGCCAGCTTGAACATCAGCTCAACGCCTACGATAACGAAAAAATAGAGTTGGAACAATTACGCTCAGAGTTTCATCACAGGCACACCAACGAGCTTGGAAGCTATATTCAGCGACTGCTACATCTACGAAAAGTGTCTACTGAAGATAATCCTGAAGAATATGCAGAAGCTGTGCAGGATGAACAAGATTATAACGAGCACATTGAAATTGAGTTAGAAAAAACTATCTATGAGCTGAATGATGATGAGCGTGTAGAGTTAAAGAAAGCATACCGTCAAGCCAGTCAAATATGCCATCCAGATCGTGTTAATGAAGAGATGAAAGATATCGCTGAAGAAATGTTCATTCAGCTTAATGAAGCTTACAGAAAAAATGATGTTGCTGAGGTAAAAAGAACGCTGTCTGATTTAAAGGAAGGTATATTCAAACCAAGATCAGAAACCGTCAGTAAAGCTGATCAGCTTAAAGTGGTTATTCAGATACTCAAAAGCAAGATTGGGAAGGTTGAGCAAGAAATTTTTGCAATTAAAGATAGTGAAGATTATCAGACCATAAGTGGCATTGCCGATTGGAATGCGTATTTTGAAGAGGTTAAAGCACAGTTAATTGAAGAGATTGACTACCTTGAAGCCAGTAGTATATAAATGGTTTTATGAGCTAGGCGTGATTAATCGCTTATGGCTCATATATTCTTAACGTCCTAAATATATGTAATACGATCAAAGCCAAGAGTCATCGCGCAATTAACTCAGATAGAGAAGTAAATTATGTCGCTCTGCCAAATGCATAAAGATATCGAAGAGGAGGTCATTGACTTTAGTGCTCATGTACAGTCAGCAGGAGAAGAGTCCATTACAGACTACTTATTCTGGAGATGGTCTTTAGCCAACCGAATGTATTCGCATTTTACTGCTAAGACATTTACCAAACCTGAGGAGAGTAGAGATACAGGTGCGGATTTTGAGATGGAAGTATGGTTTGTAGGTAAAACCTTTAGTTTGCCTTTGGCAATACAAGCCAAAAAAATATCCATCGAACACAACTCATATCGTAAAGCCTTTAGCTATCCAGATTATACTAAGCAACAAATTAGAAAGCTTTTAAGCTATGCACGTAATAATAAACGAGTTCCCCTTTATATGTTCTATAGCCAATCAGCGCTATGCTCCTACTCAAAAACACCAGATTGTGGTGTTTATATTGCCAGCGCCCTAGATATTGAAAAATTTGCGAATTTACCAAAAGGATCAGCACTACCAAAAACAAAAATTCTGGATAGGTGCATTCACTTTTACGAGTTATTTTGTGATTCAAGCCAAAAGAACATAGCCAAAAAAAACTCCGTACAAAATATTATAGAGGCACTTACAGAGTCACTGGCGAAAAAAAGTGCACTAACAGATGAACTTATTGAGCAAATTGAAAGTTGTAAAACAGAGGTGATACCTAATTATGTTCAGTTGATATTGAATAGTGACCAACAAAGTATAGATGGGGACAAAAAGCTAGCGCAGGAAATTGAGAAAATGAGAAAGAGTGATACAGAAATCGAACCTAGAAAGATTATAGTAGTTGATGCCCGGTTGAAATACTAACCTGATTGTTGGCAAGGCAAAAAACAAAAAAAGGACTAGCTATCTAATAGTCGCATGATTATATAAGCTATTCGTTACTGAAGATAGTTAACCTTAAAATAGTCAAAAAAACACTCTACTTATTTGTGTTTAAAGCTGACAGTCTTAAGAATTCGTAATTTAAACTCAACAAGGTAAATACTATCAGACTCTGATGACGATTTAACTCAGTAGAATTGTTTTATTATTCATGATTTCAATTCATCTAAATAATTCGCCCGTTTTTGTAGCATCTTTTTACTCTCATCTAAATACTGAGTACGGTTATAGGCGCGGCCATACAGGTCTAAAGCAACGGCTAGGTAGCACCAGCCGCCTTTGATGCGAATATAGGTCACATCACCTGTCCAAACTTGATTGGGGGCTGTTGGGCTAAAGTTACGGTTCAATAGGTTTCCATGGATTTTATGCGTGTTATCAGCGTGCTTATATTTATGCATTTTTATTTGACGAATTTGAAGTCCCATTTGTGCCATAAGCTTCCCCGCCATATAGCGAGTGAGCTTTATATTATGTTCATTCATTAGTATGGCGACAATGCTGCGAGCGCCTGCTGAGCGCTTTGAGTCGTTAAGTATTTGGCGGACTAATGCTTTGGTTTTGACGGTTTCAAGGCTGATGGGCTTGGGCTGCCGTACATAATAATAGCTGCTTTTCATTACGCTAAATAGCTTACACAGAAGGCTTTTATTGACCTGCTTGTCTTGCTCTGCAAGCTGGATTATCAGTGATAGCCGTTCAGACTGTCCAAGGCCAGCAGAGCAGAAGCCTTTTTTAGAATGTCGCGCTCCATAGTGAGTCGCTTAACTTGTTTGCGCAATTCTTGTAGCTCGCGCTGTTCATCCGTTAAAGCGTTGCCTACTTTAGGGGCTTCGCCATTTATTTCTTGACGGTACTAAGTCAGCCATTTCTGCAGAGTGGATTTGCCAATGCCTAGTGAGCTTGCCACATCGGATATTTTACGTTTGTGTTCAACGACTAAGCTGATGGCTTCTAATTTGAATTCTCGGGTATATTGATTGCGTTTGTTGGTCATACTGTTTTCCTCTTTGGGTTAGTATAAACCTCTTATGCGCTGTCCAATTTAATTATGCCACTACAGTTAATACCTTTAACATTAATAATTTAGCTATCAGGTTCAAGTCTTCATTAGGGAACCGAACCAGTAAAAGCACCTGATTGGTTCGCCATAGGTATAGTCTTGAGCTATGCTGAAGAAACCGTACAACTAAACTTGGTAAACTAAGCACAATTATAGGAGTTTACCATGACCAAA
>NZ_JBQSXG010000183.1:0-5101 GCF_052378005.1 Psychrobacter sp. AOP31-B2-9 | reverse complement strand
AAATCAGTTGGTCGTATGATACCAATAACTTCGAGGCATGGTGCACAGGTATGACAGGTGTGCCATTGGTTGATGCCGCGATGCGTTGCCTGAATGCCACAGGGTTTATGCACAATCGCCTACGGATGGTGACAGCGATGTTTTTGACCAAAGACTTACTAATTGACTGGCGCTGGGGGGAGCGTTACTTTATGCAGCAGCTGATAGATGGTGACTTTGCATCCAATAATGGTGGCTGGCAATGGAGCGCATCTACGGGCACTGATTCAGCGCCCTATTTTCGGATTATGAACCCCTTTAGCCAAGCCAAAACCCATGACACAAAGGGCGAGTTTATTAAGACGTGGCTAACTGAGTTAAAAGACGTACCTGCTACTATCCTGCATTCAGAAGAAAAAATGCGTAAAGCACTCAGTAAAAATGGAGACTTTGCCGATACAGACTACCCTGTACCAATGGTCGAACATAAAGCCGCTCGACTATTAACCATCGCTGAATTTAAAAAATAAAGCTAGGGCCTGCCCTCAATTCAATCGACAGACATCTAAATAGGTTGAAAATAGCTAAAAACATACCTAATACTGAGAAATAATCGAGTTATAACAACCTCATCGCATCCTTTATGCAATGTTGACTCTGAAAAGACAAAAAGTCATTGCGTCTTAGGCAAACTTTACCTAACATAGTCAGATTGTATGAATAAAATATCAGTATCAAAGTATTTATCAGGTTTTTGACCTGAATATTTTGTATTTCAACATACTGATGCATCAATCAAGATACCCCCTCTTCTGTATTATTAGAGCGGTTTTACTAAGATGCTCTTTACTAGCATTTTATTCGCTGAATGTTAGTCACAATGTGAGTTACTAGGAAATACCCTAGATTATTGTCAAGTTATAAAGGTAAGCTTGCGGCGGCAACGAAACGATTAGCCAGACGCTCAACATCCTACTATTTCTTCTTATTTTTTATCGTTGATAAGGTTACGCTTTATTTATGAAAGCCAGTCAATTTTTATTTGCCACACTAAAAGAAACTCCAAGTGATGCCGACATCGCCTCAAGCCAGTTGATGGTGCGTGCTGGTCTTATTCGCAAGATTGCTTCTGGATTATATATTTGGCTGCCCATGGGGCTACGTATCTTACAAAAAGTCGAACGTATTGTTCGTGAAGAGATGCAAAATGTCGGTGCGCAAGAAGTGCTCATGCCGATGACTCAGCCTGCTGAACTTTGGCAAACGACCGGACGTTTTGATGATTATGGTCCTGAGCTATTACGCTTTAAAGACCGTCACGATCGTGATTTTGTGCTTGGTCCAACGCACGAAGAAGTCATTACCAATTTGGCTCAAGGCGAGCTGCGTAGTTATAAGCAACTGCCTATCACCTTCTTCCAAATTCAAGGGAAATTTCGTGATGAGATTCGTCCACGCTTTGGTGTGATGCGTGCACGTGAGTTTACCATGAAAGACGCGTATTCATTCCACGTTGACCAAGCTTCATTGGCTAAAACTTACCGTGATATGTATGACGCTTATACGCGCATCTTTACCCGTTTGGGTTTAGATTTCCGTGCAGTACAAGCGGATACAGGCTCTATCGGTGGTTTTGCTTCTCATGAGTTTCATGTATTGGCAGACAGTGGCGAAGACGATATCGCATTCTCAGATTCTTCTGATTATGCTGCCAACGTTGAGCTGGCTGAATCGGTCAGCACTGCTGAGCGTCAACCGCCCAAAATGGAGCGCGAAGACGTCTTAACAGAAGGCATGACCAGCTGTAAAATGGTGGCCGAGCATCTAGATGTACCATTAGAGAGTACCGTCAAAACCCTAATCGTCCACGGTCATACCGAAGATGATGAGCCGCAACTGATTGCTGTCGTGCTACGCGGTGATCATCAGCTTAATGAGATTAAAGCTGAAAAAATTGAAGAGGCCAATGTACCACTGACATTGGCATCTGATGAAGAGCTAAAAGCAGCGGGCTTACACAAAGGCTATATCGGTGTCGACCTAGACATGCCTGTCTTTGTCGATCGTTCAGCCGCTACCCTGTCAGACTTTGTATGCGGTGCTAATGAAGTCAATAAACACACAATCGGTATGAACTGGGCGCGTGATGCAAGTATTACTCGTATCGTTGACGTCCGTAATGTACAGGAAGGCGATCCTTCTCCTGATGGTAAAGGTACGCTAAAAATCAAACGTGGTATCGAAGTCGGTCATATTTTCCAGTTGGGTGATAAATACTCACAAGCGATGAACTGTACCGTATCAGGTGAAAATGGTAAACCAGTCACGCTAATGATGGGCTGCTACGGTATCGGTGTGAGCCGTATCATTGCCGCTGCCATTGAGCAGAACAATGACGAAAACGGTATCATGTGGCCAACCACACCAACCGTTGAGGATTCGATTGCACCTTTTGAAGTCGCTATTATTCCAATGAAGTCAAAAGAAGAGACTGTCATGCAGACTGCCACCGCGCTGTATGAAGAACTAAAAGCGCAAGGCATCAACGTACTACTTGACGACCGTAATGAGCGTCCAGGCGTTAAGTTTGCTGATCTTGAATTGATTGGTATTCCACATCGTATCGTGGTCTCCGACCGTAACTTGGCTGAAGGCAAGTACGAATACGTCAATCGCCGTGAAGCAGAAAAGCAAATGCTAAGCCGTGAAGAAGTCATGGCAAAAGTAAGCAGCAAATAGTTTTAATCTTAAAAACTGTGCCATAAAAAGCGCCTATCTCATTCAATGAGATAGGCGCTTTTTTATTGACTTAAGATCTTCACATATTTTGGTCAGTTGATAACCACCCTATTGGCGAATTAAACGGCTTGGCTGTGGCAGTAGATTTATATCACTCACACGGCAAGGATTGATATCGATACCACCTCGGCGCGTGTACCATGCACGAACCATCAATGCGCTTGGCTCATAATACCGACTCAGATCAGCAAATATCTGCTCAACACACTGCTCATGAAAGCCGTTGTGCTGACGGAAGCTTAAAATATAACGCAGTATATTCGCATCGTTGACAGCCTTATCAGTCGTTATCGACACAGCCAACGTTCCCCAGTCTGGCTGATTGGTCACCGGACAATTACTACGCAGTAAATTAGAATAAAAAGTATAAGGTTGAGTGCTGCCACTTATCACGCTCTCGCTACTCGTTTCTGCTCCATTATCACGTAGCAATGACGCATCAGGATGCTCGCACAATGCTACTTTTTCACTGCTATTTGCCAAGGCATCATCAATACAGACCCCTTCAGGCTGTGCAATTAATAATCCCGACTGCTTATTGTATTGTTCATCATCTAAGCCAAATAACTCAACAATGACTTCTGCTTGCACACAAGCCGATAAGTCTTTGGCAATCAGCGTTTGCACCTCTGCCCAACTGGCAAATTCAGTAAAATTAATACTGTTGAGATATAGTTTCAACGATTTTGATTCTACGATAAACGCTGAGCTAGCGGGAATCCCAAAGCGTGCAATAGCCACTTGCGAAATACCTTGCGTATTCAACCAAGACATCTCAAATGCCTGCCACCAATCAACACCAACTGCTAATTTAGCATCGTGCCAGCCAATCGCATCGCGCCCCATACTACGAGCGATAGGATATAGCGTCTCTGGGCTATACTGAGTTGGATAGTCCGTGGTTTGCTCACCTAAAATACCGTGGATACTCATAAGTTACTTACCTTTCATGCCTAAATACAATGAAACAGAAACACGTTATTTTACAGCAATGAACTATTTTATGGGAATCATTTGCCAGTCTAAGGTAGGCTCAGTCTTCACATAATTAAATCGTACTCGATAAGCAATAGTGTCACGTTCATTCATCTTAAAATAAAAGTCTACTAATAAGCTATCATCGGTAACCCACTCGAGCTTTACACTATAAGGCCGTAGATTATCCTCACGACTGTTATAAAACTTGAAATGTTGCCTAAATTTATCATAATCTATATTGTTTTTATCATATTGATAGTTACCGTGTTTGTCTTTTTTCCAAATGAGAACCTCTTCTTCTCCTGGAAACTCAACTTTAACAGTGGCTGCATAAGTCATATCTGGTGAAAACGTCAAATGCGATCCCTCAAAGTTTTGTGTAGCGCCCGTGTTTAGATCAACAAATACTGTGTTATTCGTTTCATAGACTTGTCCAGATAGATAAAGCCAGTTTTTATCCTCATCGTAGCGATTTATCAGATAAACATATCTAAGGCCGTCCCCGTCTATGTCCTGTACAGGCGTATCGGTCAATATGATAGGTGCTTCATGATTGGGTATGGTAATAGTGGTTTGGTTTAGCTGACGAGAAACATATTTTGATAATTGTAGTTTTTCGATGAGATTTTGATTATAAATCATCGCACTCTGATCCAGGCAAGCTCGATATTTTGGTTCATCTTTACTATAACAATCCTCACCCCAGTTAGGATAAATAGACCCTTCTATCATCTCCCAAACATAATCATCAATAGTTGCTTTGGGTAAGCTTGCTTGCGCTGAAAGCGTGACAAAGCCAACAGCTAACACGATAAGACTAGTTAACAACAGTTTTGATTGAGTCATGATGTTCCATTGCCATTTTAAAAAAAGATACAGTCAACGCTTATCCTGTCCCAAACCACCAAATATCTTCGTATTTTGATTTACAGATACAGCACTTTAATCAATAGTCATACCTGTAAACATATCGTATTTGCAGTTAACCTTACCCCGGAAGGCTATGAATTTACCATCATACTCGATATAAGTATGAATGGTCTGACCATCCGATAGATATGTCTTATTATTCACTTTGTCCATATACTGCTCATACAGCTTATCAATGATTTCACTAGCGGTTTTATCATCTATATGATCTATTGCTAATTTGAGAGTTTCGATCATCTCAATCCTTTCTTGCTCTAGGAGCTGATGATGATACTGATTTCTTTGTTTAAGACCATAGTTGCCATAAGTTAGCCGAGTAAACCTCTGATCCTCTTTCCAGTAATGCCCATCTAAGCTGCTTTCAACGTAAATATAACTGCCTGAACCTATTAATTTTACTAACGTTTTAAAATTA
>NZ_JBQSXG010000182.1:0-5107 GCF_052378005.1 Psychrobacter sp. AOP31-B2-9 | reverse complement strand
TTTTTATTAATTTTGTGAGGAGGGTAAGTTATGACAAAAAAGCCAAGTAAGGTTGAAAAAGTAAATGATGTTTACATTACTGATAAAAAAGGCATCGAGAAGTACGAAACCAAAAAGAAAGAAGATGGCTCTCGCGTAAAGACCAAAGAAGTCATTGATCAAGTATTACTGAAAGATTTGGCTGATGGTAATATCGATAGTATTTCTGAGCATTTACAAGCCTTGATTCATGATGTTTCTCCTGATGATTTGATGAAACTTAAGGATATATTTGCTAAACACGCACTTGCCAACTACGTAAAGACAGGTAGTATCAAAGATGATGAATTGTCTGATAATTGGCGTGAAGGTGGTTATCCATATAAAAACCGATTATCACGTAAAAACTATGAGAAGCAAAAATATCATTTGCAGGTTGAGCTGTTGAAGCTACAGCATTGGGTGCGAGATACTGGACAAAAAGTAGTCATCGTCTTTGAGGGTCGTGATGCTGCAGGTAAAGGTGGTACGATTAAGCGTTTTATGGAACATCTTAATCCGCGTGGTGCTAAGGTGATTGCACTTGAAAAACCAACCGAACAAGAGCTCGGACAGTGGTACTTTCAGCGCTATATTCAGCATTTACCCACTCAAGGTGAGATGGTTTTGTTTGACCGCTCTTGGTATAACCGAGCTGGTGTTGAGCGAGTCATGGAGTTCTGTACCGATAAAGAGTACGAGTCTTTTATGAAACAAGTGCCTGACTTTGAAAAATATTTGATTGATTCAGGCGTTCATTTGATCAAGTTTTGGTTTTCAGTCAGTCGTGATGAACAGCGACGTCGATTTGCCCAACGTGAAGCGCATCCCTTAAAACAATGGAAATTGTCACCGATTGATAAAGCCTCTCTCGACAAATGGGACGATTATACACTTGCTAAAGAAGCGATGTTTTATAATACAGATACTGCTGAATCGCCATGGATTGTGATTAAGTCAGACTGTAAAAAACGTGCTCGTCTAAATGCCATGCGTTATGTACTCAATAAACTGCCGTACGAAAATAAAGATAAAAAGCAGGTGGGTAATGTCGATCCACTCATCGTTGGTCGTGCAGGAGCTTTATATGAGCTGGGCGAAAAAGATGATTTAGCGGTTTAAAGCAGCGGCTTCTTGAAATAAAAAACCACTTAGGTAAGGTCTAAGTGGTTTTTTTATTATCAATATGTTTACACTCACGTGGATGCAAGGTCACTGGTAAATACACTTTCCTCTAGTATTAATGATTTACAGTGTCCCATGTTCCACTCATGGTGGCTGACGATAATTAATAAATCATTTTTTTGATGTGCGCGCACATTTTGCCACACCTGTGCTCGATTATCTGTATCAAGACCGGCAAATGGCTCATCGAGCAATAATACTCGCCGCGGTTTGAGCAACAGTCTTGCCAAAGCGATACGTCTTGCCTGACCACCAGAAATAGCTGCACCATATTCGCCGAGTGGCGTGGCAAGCCCTTGTGGCTGTGCTCGTAACCACGATGAAAGCCCAACTTTATCTAAAGCCGCAATCAATTCAGCATCAGAGGCATTTGCCTTTCCCAAACGTAAATTAGCTGCCAAACTTTGATCAAAAATATCGAGCTGCTGGCCTAAGTAACCAAGTTGATCTTTCCAATCGTAATCATCCCAAGCTTTACCGTTTAAAGTCACCTCACCTGATAAGGCTGGTAGTTCACCCGCGAGCATTTGTAGTAGTGTGGACTTTCCGCATCCTGAAGGGCCGCGAATGATCAACGGTGTGCCCGATTGAATAGAAGCACTGACATTTTGAGCACCCACCAATGCTTTGGGTATTTTTGTATAGACGTTTTTCAGCTCTGCTGTGAGTACATCAGTAGGCAGTGGTAATGAAGGGTGAGGTACGTTTATTTCGGCAGGCTCGTTTGTGGCATCCACTTTGCTTACCTTGTCTTTTGTCATATTAGCACTATCAGACTGTTGCTTTAGCAAAGCATTCAAACGATTTTTGGCGGCAATACTGTTTCCTAGTGATAGATAGTTTTGACCTAAAGGCACAACGATCTCTTGAATACCAAGTAGCCCAAGTATCACTGCTAATATTAATGGTACATTGAAGGAGGCACTTGTATCTGATGTGGCAACAGCAAACAACACCGCTAAAATGCTTAAATAAAAGAGCCATTGAATACCTAAAATATAACCTGATCGCTGTTTCTGTGCCTGCCACTCTAACTTCTGTAAGGCATTGTCTTGAGCCGTATAGTCTTTGGTTTGTGTATACCATTGTTGCCATAAAAGTAGTTGGGTAATGATTGCTAACGGCGCAAGCAGTTTATGGCGGCGAGATTCAGATGCTTCAGCCAACCGCTGTGCTTGAGCTATCCCTAAGTAGCTGGCGCACAAGGGTAGAAATAGTGCTAGTGTTAGTAGAGCAAAGATAACCAGCTTTAATAGGGTACTGATAGGCAGTACAAAACCGATGAAGACAGCCAGCAGTATCATCGTTATGGTGCTAATCAACCATGGGGAAATAACCCGAAGTATGAACTCATCAAGCTTGTCGATGTCGCTGACCAGTCGATGCATATATTGAGCGGAATGTAGAGCTTGTCGTTGCTCTGCTAAAGGTTTAGCTGCCAAGCGATTAAAGAAGCTTAATCTGAGAGTTTTTAATAAATCAAACACTGCATGATGCGAGACCATTAGCTCACCATAGCGACTGGCTGTACGAGCCATCGCTAGCATGCGTATGATTCCTGCTGGCACCATGTAGTTAAAAGCATGTGAGCCAACGGCCAGCATGCCTGCTAAAGCGGCACTGGTGATAAACCAGCCTGATATCATCAGCAGGGCGATGATAGAAATGGCAAATATCAATCCTAGCAGCCATGAGATGAGCCATAAATCAAATGACGGCTTGAACATATCCCGCAATCGAAAAGCTGGTACATGCTTATCCGTCATCTGATGTTCATGCGGGTTAGGTGATATACGCTGGCTCATTGTGCGCCTCCTAACTGATTAGGTGGTTCATTATCATCGAGAGTTTGGTGGTTAGCCGATAATGGTAGTGATAGTTGAATCACATTGTCTAGCCAATCTAGTTGTTCATGCGCATGTGTTACCCACAATACCGTTTTATTACGACTAACCGTTTCAAGTAAGGCATGAATATGTTGGGCAGTATCGGGATCTAAATGTTCGGTTGGTTCGTCGAGTAGCCAAAGACTGTCATCACGCAGTAGTAGTTGAGCGATGCCTAAGCGCTGCTGCTGACCACCCGATAAGCCCTGTCCACGCTCACCAAGCTGAGTGTTGATACCGTCAGGTAAACGTTGAATCAGCGGCCATAGGGCCACCACATCCAGCGCGTTAATCAGATCTTGATCTGTTGCTTCAGGATTGGCTAGGCGCAAATTCTCTGCAATCGTTAATGGCATCAGTGCCACTTGCTGTGCCAAATAACCTATATTTTGTCGTAGTAACTCTGGGTCAATGTCGTGATAAGGCACTTGCTCCGTGCTATTAGCATTCATGAAAGTGATGTCACCTTCATAAGACACAAAGCCCATCAATGCTTGGAGCAGACTTGATTTACCACTGCCACTATCGCCAATCAAAGCGACCCGTTCGCCCGCTTTTATATCAAAAGTAGTGGGTGCCAGACGGGTTCGATAAATAGGTTGGCGGCTGGATTGAGTATCTGATGTAGAATCAGGTGGCAGTTGATTGTCTAACTTTGTCGAGGTGATTATTTGGCTACGGATATTTAGGTTTGACAGTTTTATACCGAAAGCTTGGTAGACATCTAATGACGTTGAACCAGTAGTATTTATATTAGGATCAAACTGATGATTGTTGCCATTTATATCAGTCGTGCTCACTGGTTTTGCCGCCTCAATAATAGGCAACAAGCTTTGTATAGCGCCTTCGGCTTCTGCTTTAGCATGGTAGTCAGCACCTAACTGGCGCAATGGTAAATAAAACTCAGGTGCTAATAACAAGATAAATAATGCGCCAAAGTATGGTACTGGTACATGACCTTTATCCCATGGCAAGATACCAATCAAGCCAAAGCCAAGATAAACGGCCACTAGCGCAATACTCAGTGCGGCCAGTAACTCCAAGATAGCACCGTTTAAGAAGGCAATTTTCAGTACATCCATAGTACGGCGGCGATAATCTTCGCTACTAATGGCTAAGTCATGGCCTGCGATCTCAGTGGCTTGTAAGCGCTTTAACGTTGGCATACCACGTACCCAATCTAAAAAGCGACCACTAAGCTGAGCCAACGCGGTAAATTGATCCGCACTTTTACTGGCTGTTAAATGGCCAATCAATATCATAAATATAGGCACTAGGGGTGCGGTCAATAGCAGGAGAGCTGCGGCAACCCAACTTTGCCATGCGACAGCAGTTAATAGAATAATAGGCGTACTGGCAGCAACCTTGCGTTGCACACTAAAACTGCGGATAAAACCATCTAGCGCATCAGTTTGGTCAATAATTTGGCTAGATAAACTACCATCACTACCAAAATAGCGTAGATTCGGCCCTAGTTTTGCCATGATTGACAATAAAGACTCACGAAGATCACTGCGTACTTTGAAACTGGCGCGACTACTAATGAGCTCGCGTCCACTGTTGAGCAGTGGGCGTAGTATAAAACAGACAGTTAGCGCTGCAAGCCAATAGTTATTGACATTAGTGGCGAGTGGTAACTCATTAAAGTAGTTGTTAAGCCAAGTGCTAAAAAGGCTAGCAAGTAACCAGGCTTGGTAGACAAACAGCAATGTGTTGATGATAGTAAACAGCCAAGCTAAGTTAAGAGGGCGTTTGACCGATGTTACTAGCTCTTTGAGAAACCGTTTTTCGGCATTTGAAAGTGTTGCCATAGTATTATCTGCCGGCACAGTAAAAGTTAAAATAATAGGGTATATCTTCAACTCGATCGATGATTATCTACATGAACTAACCAGGGCTGAGTTTTATACTCTTGAGTCATTATTTATAGATATAAATATACACTACCATCAGTTTATCAGACGGTCATAGTATCAGTAGAACAGACGTGACTGACAAGTGTCGTTGATACATTATAT
>NZ_JBQSXG010000181.1:0-5161 GCF_052378005.1 Psychrobacter sp. AOP31-B2-9 | reverse complement strand
AACTTTTGAAGCAACTCACTGACATGCTACTACTCAAAGAGCACAGAAATTGCGTGCACGGTCTGTGTTGTTAATAATATGAGCGATAAGCAATTCTGGCGTAATGCCTGATGAATTATCAGATAAATGACTATTTTTATCTTACTGGTATCAAACCCTTTTATTATAAAAAACCTTTAAGGAAACTAATCTTTCTTAAAGGTTTTTTTGTTATCATAGTCAACGGTCTAAAACAACTAGCACGTGTCCTCATTAAAAAAGACAAACTGTAGCCAAAAAATGTAGTTCAGCAAAGACTGTAATACCGATATATTAACGAAACGACTTAATGCAGTTTGGCAAGCAATTATCGATTTTTAGCTTATGTGAAGTTTCATACTCAAATTGAAGACACGCCCTAGCAACCCCTTATATCATATAAGTGTTATACAGCTTAGTTATTGCCATTTAACTGTGAGGTCTGTCATGCGCAAAATCCCTATATACTCTCATCCTGCTGCCGGTTGGCCTGCACTATTTTCTTCTACTCGTAAACTAATGGATTACCAGACTTTTTTGCGTGGTAGTGCCAGTGTATTCCAAAGTAACCAACCCAAAAGTGGCTTTGATTGTCCTGGTTGTGCTTGGCCCGACCACAAATCCCATAAAGCCATCGATGTTTGTGAGAATGGCATCAAAGTACTTGCCAGCGAGACCATGACCAAAAAAGCCGATGCTGCATTCTTTGCACGACATACGGTCACCGAACTACAAGGATGGTCAGGCTACGAGCTAGAACACAGTGGCCGGTTATCCGAGCCATTATATTACGATGCCACACAAGATCGCTATGTCGCTATCTCTTGGGAGTCTGCGTACCAACGTATCGCTGAGCAGTTTAAGCTACTAGCTTCACCAGATGAGGCACTTTTTTATACCTCAGGCCGTGTCACCAACGAACCTGCCTTTATGTACCAGCTGTTCGTACGCTGTTTCGGTACCAATAACCTACCCGATTGCTCAAACATGTGTCACGAGCCCACCTCGGTCATGTTAGGTAGGCAGTTGGGTATTGGTAAAGCAACGGTCAAGTTAGAAGATTTTGAGCAAGCCAAGCTGATATTGATGTTTGGACAAAATCCAGCGACCAATCATCCACGCATGCTAGAAATGCTTGCTCACGCTCACGAGCAAGGGTGTCGAATCATCTCGATTAACCCCATGCGCGAACAAGGTCTAAGTAAATTTAGAAATCCGCAGAAGCCCACACATATGGCAGCAGGTCAAAGCAATGACATGGTCGATGAAGTGGTTCAACTTCAGATCGGTGGGGATGCGGCATTATTGACAGGTATCGCTAAATGGCTGATTGAAAACGATAAAATCAACTATGACTTCATTGCGACCCATACTTCAGGGTTTGAACCATTAAAACAGTGGCTTACAGAGCAAACATGGGCGGATATAGAGCTCGGTTGTGGTATTCCTCAAGCGGAAATCATCGGTCTGGCTAAACTGGTCGCTGACAGTCCAGCGACTATCTGCACATGGGGTATGGGCATCACCCAACACGTACAAGGTGACGACAACGTAGCAATGATTACCAATCTATTATTACTGATGGGAATGATTGGTGTAGATGGTGGCGGTGCATCTCCTGTCCGTGGTCACTCTAATGTGCAAGGCGACCGTACCATGGGTATTCATGAGCGCCCCGCTCAAAAGCTCCTCGACAGTCTAGAACGAGTATTTGAAAAACCTATGCCGCAAAAACACGGCTTCGATGTGGTAACAGGCGCAAAAGCATTAATTGACAGTAAAATAAAGATATTCATGGGCATGGGAGGTAATTATGCCGTGGCAGCACCTGATACCACTGCCATTCAACAAGCATTGACCAAAACACAGCTTAATATCTTTGTGGGTACCAAGCTCAATGAAACCATGCTATACCCAAGCTCAAACAACCTTATCTTACCTTGTTTAGGACGCAGCGAGCGCATCATCACTGATAAAGGTGAGCAGTTTGCCACTATCGAAGACTCCATGTGTCAGATTGTACCAACACAAGGCAACCTCAAACCTGTCAGTGACACATTAAAGTCTGAATCGCAAATTGTCGCAGATATCGCAACGCACGTACTTGGCGCTGACTCGTCTATTCCTTGGCAAGCAATGAGCGAAGACTTCGACGTCGTTCGTGACTATGTCGCCCAAGCTATCGATGGCTTTGAAGACTTTAATCAACGTATTCGTACTACTGAACGAGGCTTTCATTTGTACCATTCAGCCCGTCATCGTGTATGGAATACAGATAGTGGCAAAGCACAGTTTGAAGTGCCGCAATATCCAATTACCTATGTCGCTGCACAGATGGCAGAAACGACATCTGTCTTTAATGAGAGTCAGAACACAGATAGCAGCAACCCTGTACAAGACAACATAAACGGTAACGTAAAAAATAACGAGCAAAAAATTTGGCAATTGACCAGTGTCCGCAGTCATGACCAATTCAACACTATGATTTTTGGGTTTAAAGATCGCTATCGTCAAGCCAATCGCCGTGATGTTTTGTTTATGCATCCCGATGAGATAAGCCGTTTAGGTTGGCAAAAAGGAGACAGCGTCATGGTGACGCGGTACGCTAGTCCAAATAACACTGACCAACCTCGCATACTTGGGCCACTAGTATTGACTGAAATGGATATTGCGTCCAACGCCGTTGCCGCTTATTATCCTGAATGCAATGACTTGTTTGACTTGAACACCCATGCACCAGATTCGCATATACCAGCGTATAAATCGACGACGGTCGTCCTGCAACGCGTCGATGCAAGCACGGCTGAGCCTGCATAGTAAGTGATAAATGGGTCGTCAAATAATGACAATGTTCGTGATAAAGACGCCGAAACAATACTGTTAGTAAGATAATATACGAACCATGATGATGACTAAAAACCCTGTCAAAGATAATGAGCGAACCAGTAAGCAACAGTATGAAAGCAAGACAGTGGAAGTAACAAAGACAGCCATAAATAAACCTATGTCACCACTGGTTCGTACTCATTTGTCGCAAAAGCATTCTTATGCATCAGCCAGTCAAAACGGTGATAATATCGATGGAGCACATATTGATTGTCAACCAGCTAGCCTCGCTGTAGAGGCTGCGGTTGCCATCATTATCAATGGTATTCACTACGCTGTACTGATGGCCAGTCCTCATCAACTAGAGTATTTGGCTGTTGGATTTTTATTTAGCGAAGGCCTAATCCAGCACAGCCACGAACTGCTCGATTGGGAGGTCACTCAGCTGACCGATACCGTAAGCTATAAGCCTGTCACCTTTGAGAAAAACACCGTTGATCTTGAACCTGAAAACCTCGAACAAACCTTAAAGCAGTTACAAGACTATGATATCTATATCGTCGAGCTAGTATTGAATCAACGCTGTCATCAGCGTATTCAAGCCCAAAAACGTCAGCTCGCAGGGCGTACAGGTTGCGGTATGTGCGGCATCACTGGATTGACACAGGCACTACCCGATTTGAGTGCCTATATCCAAGACAGGGATAAAAACCACTCAAATAATAAACCGACCATACCCAGTCTAGATTATTTATTGAAAATGCGACAACAAGTTGATGCCACACAGCATACGCATCAATTGACCGGCGCTGTGCATGCCGCCGCCACGATGCATAATGACCAGTTATATCTATTTGAAGATGTGGGACGCCATAACGCCCTTGATAAACTGATTGGTTGGCAGCTACGACAAAAAATCGATATCGACTGCGTTCTAATGACTTCACGGTTATCGATTGAGCTGGTGCAAAAGTCTGTGCGCGGACGTATACCTTGGTTGATTGGCATGTCTGCGCCTACTAGTACGGCTGTACGTGTCGCTGAACGTTATGGACTAGGTTTGGCAGGCTTCTTACGTAATGACAGAGTGACTTACTATTCAGGTATCTGACCCTTCTAAACATTATGGTTATAGTCGATTCAATAAATGTTCAATACAAAAACTAAAATGTGTCCTCAGTACAAATAATAACTTTCCAAACCATCTCATTACTTCTCACCCCTTCATGCCTATACCTTCCACCACCACCTATTTATAGCTAGCCTTAAACCTCCGATGTTAAGCTATTCTAGTTAAGGTCTCAACATTATCATCGGCTTGTGTTGGGTAAAATTTTAGCGATCAACAGCCCTACTATTTGAATATTTAACAGACCCTGATAAATATCGTCTAAAATTTGAGGTTAGAGAGATAATAGGTTACCCTTACCTCACGAACACGTTACATACAATTAACAGATCTGTCTTTTTTATGATGCTACCTCTATTGTGCTGACAATTCAGACCGCACATTGCTTAGTATGTAAATGACAGATGATGCATCAATTGCAGTAGTCAAATGAAAATCGCTTAACTACTGCGTATTACAGCTGATAAGGCTGTCTAAACCTAGCTCAAGTCATGTCACCATGGCTTAGTGCCTATTCGTAATTTTGCTATAGACGCTCATCATATGAGCCTTCTCTAGCACTCAGCTACCTTTGTGTATGCATATTAATAGCGTGGTGGTTTATCCATTAACTCATGCCTATTAAGAGTAGCCCCTGTCTCTTTGATTTAGCACGATGTGAGTCATTAAGACAGCGGCACAACACTTAGCATTTGCTTATCACTATCGTTGATGTTTTTGCTATTTATCTTAGCCACATACATTTCACTCAGTATGAGAGTTTGTAGGCTTTATTATATTCCGAAAGGTTTGGTATCTTTAATTTTACTAAACTTTATTAATCCAAACAATTGCGAGGTATGAATTTGAAAACTGAGTCATTGTTCCAATTTTCATCATTAACCATTATTTTATTGTTGTTAGCATTTTATGGCGGCACCTACCTACTGTCTTTATTAATCAAAAAAGACAAAGAAACGACTTCTGGTTTTATGGTCGCAGGTCACGGTGTTGGCTTTGGTATGGGTGCAGCTAGGGTGTGTTGACATATATAGAATAATCGATAATCATAGTGTTATGACTAGATTAACACTAAGTGATGCCCAGTGGGCAAAGATAGCACCGTATTGTTCAGGTAAAGAGACCGATGTTGGTAGAACAGCGGTAAATAATCGACTATTTATCGAAGCTGTTCTATGGATTGTCCGA
>NZ_JBQSXG010000180.1:0-5256 GCF_052378005.1 Psychrobacter sp. AOP31-B2-9 | reverse complement strand
AGATTAAACTGAAGAGTTTGATCATGGCTCAGATTGAACGCTGGCGGCAGGCTTAACACATGCAAGTCGAGCGGAAACGATGATAGCTTGCTATCAGGCGTCGAGCGGCGGACGGGTGAGTAACACTTAGGAATCTACCTAGTAGTGGGGGATAGCTCGGGGAAACTCGAATTAATACCGCATACGACCTACGGGAGAAAGGGGGCAGTTTACTGCTCTCGCTATTAGATGAGCCTAAGTCGGATTAGCTAGATGGTGGGGTAAAGGCCTACCATGGCGACGATCTGTAGCTGGTCTGAGAGGATGATCAGCCACACCGGGACTGAGACACGGCCCGGACTCCTACGGGAGGCAGCAGTGGGGAATATTGGACAATGGGGGAAACCCTGATCCAGCCATGCCGCGTGTGTGAAGAAGGCCTTTTGGTTGTAAAGCACTTTAAGCAGTGAAGAAGACTCCGTGGTTAATACCCACGGACGATGACATTAGCTGCAGAATAAGCACCGGCTAACTCTGTGCCAGCAGCCGCGGTAATACAGAGGGTGCAAGCGTTAATCGGAATTACTGGGCGTAAAGCGAGCGTAGGTGGCTTGATAAGTCAGATGTGAAATCCCCGGGCTTAACCTGGGAACTGCATCTGATACTGTTAAGCTAGAGTAGGTGAGAGGGAAGTAGAATTTCAGGTGTAGCGGTGAAATGCGTAGAGATCTGAAGGAATACCGATGGCGAAGGCAGCTTCCTGGCATCATACTGACACTGAGGCTCGAAAGCGTGGGTAGCAAACAGGATTAGATACCCTGGTAGTCCACGCCGTAAACGATGTCTACTAGTCGTTGGGTCCCTTGAGGACTTAGTGACGCAGCTAACGCAATAAGTAGACCGCCTGGGGAGTACGGCCGCAAGGTTAAAACTCAAATGAATTGACGGGGGCCCGCACAAGCGGTGGAGCATGTGGTTTAATTCGATGCAACGCGAAGAACCTTACCTGGTCTTGACATATCTAGAATCCTGCAGAGATGCGGGAGTGCCTTCGGGAATTAGAATACAGGTGCTGCATGGCTGTCGTCAGCTCGTGTCGTGAGATGTTGGGTTAAGTCCCGCAACGAGCGCAACCCTTGTCCTTAGTTACCAGCGGGTTAAGCCGGGAACTCTAAGGATACTGCCAGTGACAAACTGGAGGAAGGCGGGGACGACGTCAAGTCATCATGGCCCTTACGACCAGGGCTACACACGTGCTACAATGGTAGGTACAGAGGGCAGCTACACAGCGATGTGATGCGAATCTCAAAAAGCCTATCGTAGTCCAGATTGGAGTCTGCAACTCGACTCCATGAAGTAGGAATCGCTAGTAATCGCGGATCAGAATGCCGCGGTGAATACGTTCCCGGGCCTTGTACACACCGCCCGTCACACCATGGGAGTTGATTGCACCAGAAGTGGTTAGCCTAACCTTCGGGGAGGCGATCACCACGGTGTGGTTGATGACTGGGGTGAAGTCGTAACAAGGTAGCCGTAGGGGAACCTGCGGCTGGATCACCTCCTTATAGATGACATTCGGTCAGCAAGAATTCACAACAAGTTGTTCTTTAGTTTAAGCTAGTATTTATTAGCTTTTGCCTTTGTAGGCATACAAAGGCCTGTAGCTCAGCTGGTTAGAGCACCGTGTTGATAACGCGGGGGTCGGCAGTTCAAGTCTGCCCAGGCCTACCATTATTTTACGGGGCCATAGCTCAGTTGGTAGAGCGCCTGCCTTGCACGCAGGAGGTCAACGGTTCGACTCCGTTTGGCTCCACCATATAATAAATACGAAATAGAATAAACAGAATTAAGTAATCGGACATGATTATTTACTTCTGTTTTATACAGAACTTATGACTCGACGAGAGTATAGGAACTATTTAAAAACATAGATATGAGTCTGGGTTAAGAAGCGCGTGTTCACGCGCACTTCTTAACCTTAGTAATCGACCTCTTAACGACATCAGTTGTTATCCCAGGGGTTGGTTACTAAAAAAGTAAAGAGAACTGAATCAAGCGTATAAACATAGGTGATATCGTTATCATAATTAGATTGTATGACACTTTGAAGTCGTAAGACTACTTGGGGTTGTATGGTCAAGTAATGAAGCGCACATGGTGGATGCCTTGGCAGTCAGAGGCGATGAAAGACGTGACAGCCTGCGATAAGCTTCGGGGAGGCGGCAATATCCTGTGATCCGGAGATTTCTGAATGGGGAAACCCACCTAGCATAAGCTAGGTATCCTAATTTATTAGGAAGCAAACGAGGGGAAGTGAAACATCTCAGTACCCTTAGGAAGAGACATCAATTGAGATTCCCCTAGTAGCGGCGAGCGAACGGGGAGAAGCCGATTAGTGCTAATGTAGAAGAACAGCGTGGGAAAGCTGACCGTAGTAGGTGATAGTCCTGTATTCGAAACATTAGCGTTAACATATTAAGTAGAGCGGGGCACGAGAAATCCTGTTTGAAGATGGGGGGACCATCCTCCAAGGCTAAATACTCCTGACTGACCGATAGTGAACCAGTACCGTGAGGGAAAGGCGAAAAGAACCCCTGTGAGGGGAGTGAAATAGAACCTGAAACCGTGTGCGTACAAGCAGTGGGAGCCACCTTGCGTGGTGACCGCGTACCTTTTGTATAATGGGTCAGCGACTTATATTCTGTAGCAAGGTTAACCATTTAGGGGAGCCGTAGGGAAACCGAGTCTTAATAGGGCGTCTAGTTGCAGGGTATAGACCCGAAACCGAGTGATCTATCCATGAGCAGGTTGAAAGTGCCGTAACAGGCACCGGAGGACCGAACCCACTGTCGTTGAAAAGCCAGGGGATGACTTGTGGATAGGGGTGAAAGGCTAATCAAACTCGGTGATAGCTGGTTCTCCCCGAAAGCTATTTAGGTAGCGCCTCGGACGAACACCATTGGGGGTAGAGCACTGTTTCGGCTAGGGGGTCATACCGACTTACCAAACCGATGCAAACTCCGAATACCGATGAGTGATATCCGGGAGACACACGGTGGGTGCTAACGTCCATCGTGGAGAGGGAAACAACCCAGACCGCCAGCTAAGGCCCCAAATTCCTAGTTAAGTGGGAAACGAGGTGGGAAGGCATAGACAGCTAGGAGGTTGGCTTAGAAGCAGCCATCCTTTAAAGAAAGCGTAATAGCTCACTAGTCGAGTCGGCCCGCGCGGAAGATGTAACGGGGCTCAAACTAGGAGCCGAAGCTGCGGATTTGAATTTGTTTTCAAGTGGTAGGGGAGCGTTGTGTAAGCCTGTGAAGGTGTGTTGTAAAGCATGCTGGAGGTATCACAAGAGCGAATGCTGACGTGAGTAACGATAATGCGAGTGAAAAGCTCGCACGCCGGAAGATCAAGGGTTCCAGTCCAACGTTAATCGGGGCTGGGTGAGTCGACCCCTAAGGCGAGGCCGAAAGGCGTAGTCGATGGGAAATCGGTTAATATTCCGATACTTGTTTATAATGCGATGGAGGGACGGAGAAGGTTATGTCAGCCTGGCGTTGGTTGTCCAGGTGAAAGGATGTAGGTTTATAGCTTAGGTAAATCCGGGCTATTCTATACCGAGATCTTATAGCAAGTCTTACTTGTAAGACGAAGTGGCAAATACCATGCTTCCAGGAAAAGCTTCTAAGCAATAGTTATAAACGAATCGTACCCTAAACCGACACAGGTGATCAGGTAGAGAATACCAAGGCGCTTGAGAGAACTCTGCTGAAGGAACTAGGCAAAATGGTACCGTAACTTCGGGAGAAGGTACGCTGTTGATGGTGATAGGACTTGCTCCTTGAGCTGTTGGCAGTCGCAGATACCAGGCTGCTGCAACTGTTTATTAAAAACACAGCACTCTGCAAACACGAAAGTGGACGTATAGGGTGTGATGTCTGCCCGGTGCTGGAAGGTTAATTGATGGGGTTAGCGTAAGCGAAGCTCTTGATCGAAGCCCCAGTAAACGGCGGCCGTAACTATAACGGTCCTAAGGTAGCGAAATTCCTTGTCGGGTAAGTTCCGACCTGCACGAATGACATAATGATGGCAGCGCTGTCTCCAGCAGAGACTCAGTGAAATCGAAATCGCAGTGAAGATGCTGTGTACCCGCGGCTAGACGGAAAGACCCCGTGAACCTTTACTACAGCTTTACATTGAACTTTGACCTGACTTGTGCAGGATAGGTGGGAGGCTTTGAAACCGAGACGCTAGTCTTGGTGGAGCCAATCTTGAAATACCACCCTGGTCATGTTGGGGTTCTAACTCAGGTATAACAATACCGAGGACAATGTATGGTGGGTAGTTTGACTGGGGCGGTCTCCTCCTAAAGAGTAACGGAGGAGTACGAAGGTGCGCTCAGACCGGTCGGAAATCGGTCGTAGAGTATAAAGGCAAAAGCGCGCTTAACTGCGAGACCCACAAGTCGAGCAGGTACGAAAGTAGGTCTTAGTGATCCGGTGGTTCTGTATGGAAGGGCCATCGCTCAACGGATAAAAGGTACTCTGGGGATAACAGGCTGATACCGCCCAAGAGTTCATATCGACGGCGGTGTTTGGCACCTCGATGTCGGCTCATCTCATCCTAGGGCTGAAGCAGGTCCTAAGGGTATGGCTGTTCGCCATTTAAAGAGGTACGCGAGCTGGGTTTAGAACGTCGTGAGACAGTTCGGTCCCTATCTACCGTGGGCGTTGGAAATTTGAGAGGATCTGCTCCTAGTACGAGAGGACCAGAGTGGACGAACCACTGGTGTTCGGGTTGTCATGCCAATGGCATTGCCCGGTAGCTACGTTCGGATGGGATAACCGCTGAAAGCATCTAAGCGGGAAGCCCACCTCAAGATTAGATTTCCCTAAAGAGCCGTTCAAGACTAGGACGTTGATAGGCAGGGTGTGGAAGCGCAGTGATGCGTGTAGCTAACCTGTACTAATTGCTCGTTTGGCTTGACCATACAACACCCAAGTGGTTTGTATACAAGTCTAATTAATCTGTCACAGACAGAACATTTCGATATCACCTTTAACCTTGATTCAGTTAGGTTACAAGTTGATCGACCATAAACTAAACATTTATAGTCAAACAATAAAAATAACAGACTCATATCTAACCCCCTTTGCTGACGACAATAGCATGATGGCACCACCTGATCCCTTCCCGAACTCAGAAGTGAAACATCATCGCGCCAATGGTAGTGTGGGTTCGCCCATGTGAGAGTAGGTCATCGTCAGCTCTCTATTC
>NZ_JBQSXG010000179.1:0-5423 GCF_052378005.1 Psychrobacter sp. AOP31-B2-9 | reverse complement strand
TAGATAAGTATTTATATCGCTTTGTAAAACGAATCACCTTTTATAAAGCCATATGAATACAAGCATCACTTATGATTTTGCTTACTTATTGAACGTATCTTTATCGCCCCCTTTAGCAAATAGGAAACCTATCAACGATGGCACATGACCATATCGCAATACGCGGCGCACGCACACACAATCTAAAAAATATCGACCTAGACATTCCACGAGATAAATTTGTGGTGATTACGGGTCTATCAGGCTCTGGTAAATCTTCGCTCGCATTTGACACCTTATATGCCGAAGGGCAACGCCGTTATGTTGAGAGCCTATCTGCTTACGCGCGCCAATTCCTCTCGCAAATGGAAAAACCTGAGGTCGATAGTATCGAGGGTCTGTCCCCTGCGATTGCTATTGAGCAAAAATCGACCAACCACAACCCACGCTCTACGGTCGGCACGATTACCGAGATTTATGATTACTTACGTCTGCTCTATGCACGCATCGGTACGCCATACTGTCCTGAACATGGCGAGCCAATGGTGGCGCAGTCAGTCACCGAAATGGTCGATCAAATTATGGCATTGCCAGCTGATACCAAGCTTATGATATTGGCACCCGTTATTCGTGAGCGTAAAGGTGAGCATACTGTCTTGCTTGAGCAGCTCATCGGTCAAGGTTTTGTACGGGTACGTGTCGACGGTGATGTCTATGATACTGACGAGCTGCCGACGCTGGATAAGAAAAAGAAACATACCATCGAAGTCGTGGTTGACCGTTTTAAAGTCCGTGACGACTTGGGTAACCGTGTCGCTGAAAGTTTGGAAACAGCTCTTCGCTTGGGTCAAGGACTGGTTACCCTACACTTCATGGATGGTAATCCAAAAGAAGGTGGTGATGACAATCAAGTCATGTCGGCTAAGCACTCCTGCCCTGTCTGTGACCGTGCCGTACCAGAGCTTGAGCCGCGCATGTTCAGTTTTAATAATCCATACGGCGCGTGTCCAAGCTGTGATGGCCTTGGCAAACGTCAATACTTCTCTGCTGAGAAGCTGATCACTCATCACGAAAAATCGCTCAATCAAGGCGCGATTAATGGTTGGGACAAACGCCATGCTTACTATTTTGGCTTACTAAGTACAGTCTGTCAGCATTTCGATATTGATATGGATGCCCCATGGCAAGACCTGAGTAAAAAACAGCAAGACCTCATCATGCAAGGTTCTGGTAAAGAGAAACTAACCTTTAACTTTACCGATGAGCGCGGTCGCAAAACCAATAAAACCGTTCCATTTGAAGGAGTGCTTCCGTATTTAGAACGCCGTTATGCCAAGACACAAAGCAACCTCGTTCGTGATGAGCTGGCAAAATACTTGGCAGATACCACTTGTAATGTCTGCGATGGCGCGCGTCTCAATGAAATCTCGCGCAATGTCCGTGTCGATGGACAAACCATCGCAGAAATCGTCAAACTCTCTATCGGTGATGCTGCCGACTATTATAAGACCCTAAAAATCGATGGTCATAAAGGCGAAGTCGCAGAAAAAATCTTTAAAGAGATCAACGAGCGTTTGAATTTCCTAGTAAGTGTTGGCCTAGACTATCTGACACTCGCCCGCTCTGCCGAAACCTTATCAGGCGGTGAAGCGCAGCGTATCAGACTTGCCAGTCAAATTGGTGCTGGTCTCATGGGCGTCATGTATGTACTCGATGAGCCATCTATCGGCCTACATCAACGTGACAATGATCGCCTGCTAAAAACCCTCACGCGCTTGCGTGATTTGGGTAATACCGTACTGGTCGTAGAACACGATGAAGATGCGATTCGCCAAGCGGATCACGTCATCGACATCGGTATCGGTGCGGGTGTGCATGGTGGTCACGTGATTGCACAAGGTACAGTCGATGACATCATGGCAAATAAAGAATCGCTGACTGGGCAATACATGTCTGGTAAGAAAAAAATTGAAATTCCAACCGTTCGTCATACTGCCAAAACCATGGATGTCGAAGTCAAAGGTAAGGCTAAATCCAAAAAAGCCCCGATGACCATCGAGCTAAAAGGCGCCTCAGGCAATAATTTGCATAAGGTGGATTTGACCATACCTGTCGGTGTCATGACTTGTGTGACTGGCGTATCTGGTTCGGGTAAATCGACGCTGATTAACCGCACACTTATGCCGTTGGCGGCGACGCAATTAAATAATGCCTCAACCCTGATCGCCGATAAATTTGAAAGTATTAGCGGTCTTGAGCATTTGGACAAAATGGTCGATATCGATCAAAGCCCAATTGGTCGTACACCGCGCTCAAACCCTGCAACTTATACTGGCGTGTTTACCCCTGTGCGTGAGATGTTCGCACAGACACAAGAAGCGCGTGCTCGTGGCTATAAGCCTGGTCGTTTTAGCTTTAACGTAAAAGGCGGACGCTGTGAAATGTGTCAAGGTGATGGTCTTATCAAAGTTGAGATGCATTTCTTACCAGATATGTATGTGCCCTGCGATAGCTGTGAGGGCAAGCGCTACAACCGTGAGACGTTAGAGATTCACTATAAAGGCAAGAGTATCGCTGAAGTGCTTGACATGACCGTTGAAGATGCCACTGAGTTTTTCTCAGCGATTCCAGCGATTTATCGTCGTCTGCAAGCCTTGATGGATGTTGGTCTAGGCTATATTCGCTTGGGTCAGTCTGCACCAACCTTATCTGGTGGTGAAGCGCAACGGGTTAAACTGGCTCGTGAACTGGCCAAGCGTGATACTGGACAGACGCTCTATATCTTAGATGAGCCAACGACCGGCTTGCACTTCCATGATATCGATAAGTTGCTCACTATTCTGCATGCCCTACGTGATAAAGGTAATACCATCGTGGTCATCGAGCACAACTTAGATGTAATCAAAACGGCAGATTGGGTGATTGATCTCGGCCCTGAAGGCGGTAAAGGTGGTGGTATGATCATCGCCGAAGGCACGCCTGAGCAAGTGGCAGAAGTTAAAGAATCCTATACTGGTGTATTCTTAAAACCGATGCTTGAGCAAGGTATGAAAGAAGTCAGCTAGTTTTATTCTAAATTTATAACGACATCAGAGCTATCCTATCAGGATGGCTTTTTTGTTGAACGAGTGATTAGGCAATGAAGAATACTCTTACTTTTATTTGTCAACTATAGGCGATTCACTATAAAGTAAATACAGCGATACGAATGATATAGTTGAGTTCAAATAATTTCGATATAAGGAAACCGATTGCAAGCGATACATTAGTATGGTTAGCGAGTATGACGATGTAGCGGATTTATATGGATTTGACTATATTTTGCGCAGCCTTTTCCTGTACAAGCACAGCAAGCAAAAAAATGTATCTTTGTATCGCTACACCTCTTTTATGTAGGATTGACTATGACGTACACACATATAACCTATATCCGTAACGCGTATAAATTTATAACCATTTTTTTCAATTAACGACTCGACATAATGATGAGACATGACATGGATCAACACACCAAAGCAAAAGGCAATAACTCAAACTTGATGATTCATTTAGGGCCAGAAGCGCTCATTATTCATAACCGTTATCAAGTCCTCAGTATTGTTAATGATATATTGATTGGTGTTTGGTTTTTGGTAGGGAGTATTATGTTTTTATATCCCTCATGGAAAGAGATCGGAACGTATCTGTTTATTGCTGGTAGCGTGGAGATGTTGATTCGTCCTGTCACACACTTTGCCCACCGCGTGCACCTAAAGAAATATACCACGGTAAATATCGCTACTTCTAATGATACTCTGAGTCTATTTTAAGACGTGGCAGGTAGGATGTGGCAAATCTTGAGAAACGACTTTTAGAGCTTGTTGATACTGAAGAACTTCGGACTATTGCGCTAACTGGTGAATGAATGATCTAGGCCCTGAAGGCGTTAAAAATAGTGGGATGATTATCGTGAAAGGCTACTCTTTATAGGGCGGCCTTTTTATTGAGTGGTATTAAGATATCAATTTTCAAACTATACGGTTCTGTTGCGTTACCTTTCTTAATCTTTATTAAAGATACTTAAAAGTCGAATGTATTAATATTTAAATGCTTCAACATTATGCGTAAACACATACGAGATAGAAACAACTAATTAATAACGATATAGCACGCACGAATTGATGCTCATCACTCTTGTATGACCTCTGAAACTCTTAAGGATCTCTCATGAAAAAACTACTATTTATCGTCTTAGCATCTACTGTTGGCGTTGCTGCCTGTGCATCAAGCGGAACATCAAACGGCACAAGCGATCACCAGCATCAAAGACCAGCTATGTCAGCGGATATGAAACAAGCCATGGACGATTGCGCTAGAAACAATGGTGTGAAAATGACTAAAGATAGTCGCCCAAACAAAAGTGATATGAAGAAAATAGATTCGTGCATGAGTGCAAAAGGCTATGACAAGCCTGCAGGCCAAAGTCGTCACTAATAACTGATGTTTTTTAGATACTCATTGATAAAAGGCCACTCTTTATAGGGTGGTTTTTTTGTTCTAAATTTGACTAAGGCTTAATTCTGTAGTGGTCACACATCTTATCTCTTATACCTTGAAGCATAACGTTCGCTTTAATCGATAGGCTCTATATTAAAAATAATTACATTAGCATGCATACTCTAAATTCTGGGAGTCTGCTGATAAAAGTCCATATATGGTGGTTATTAGTTCGTTTGTTCATTTCGTATTAATACAAATGCTAGCAATCATCGCCTATATTATTGCGAATGCAGCAAGCTATACTTCATTTCCATTTTTCATTCCGTCTATTTTAAATGATGTGTTCATCATTCTAATTAGGCTTTTGGGTTATGGTTTATGGTTTATTTCTTTATAGTTTATTATTAGCTACGTCTGCTTGTATGGCTATCTATCGGATGTCAGGGCTATATGCTACTTTCAAAGCTAAATATGAGTTAGAATAAAAACCAACAATAGTAATATATTACATAACCACTTATGAATAGCGAAAACCCAGACCAAACACCTACTGTCTCACTGAGTAGTAAGCTAGCTGATCTAATAAAAGAGAAGTCCTGGGCGATTATTGGTAGTTTGTTGAGTAGCTCGATAATCGCCTACCTTTCTTCACGCTTTTTTATTAAGTTTTACTTAGTAGAAATTGGCTACCCGTCACTAACCTATAATGCATTGCTAGATAATAGTGCTGTGTCAGCATTGACGTTCGGAATTTTTACAGTATTAGTCGGCTTCCTATTTGCTTTCTGCATTGCACCAGCAATTTTGAGATGGTTATATATTGAGCAGCTAGATCTATATGAAGAATTACATCAAAAATACAAGAATCCCATAAGTACTTTTCTGTTTATCTGCTTATCGTTACCACTCCTTATACTAGTACCAGAAAAAAACATTCCCCTAATTGAAAAAAAATATTTCATATA
>NZ_JBQSXG010000178.1:0-5458 GCF_052378005.1 Psychrobacter sp. AOP31-B2-9 | reverse complement strand
GGCTGATGACTGTTTTTTTCATTATAATTTCCGGTTGGATTAAAATACTGTAGTGATGCTTCATATCTTCTATAGAAGAGATGATAAATGATTGCAATGTTACGTATATTTATGAAACTTAAAGAAAGGTAACGACTGCCATCAAGTATCGCTTGATATTTTAGGACGCGTCATTAATGTGGTCTATAATTATCTAAATGGGTTAAAAATGGCTAAACTGATAACAGTTAGGTTTCTCAATACGTGCAGATAAGCTAAGATACAGCTCCTTAACAATTAAAATGTCATATCTGTATCGGGCGATACACAACAAGCCACTTTTAGTGGCTTATTTATTTGTTAAAAATAAATAGATTAGACCGTTAGTTTAGACTTTGCACTATCGAGATACTTAGATTGTAGATAAGCATAAATAATTACTAATGGCTAAATACACTCAAAGGAGAATATACATGTCCGTGCATGAATCATTATTAAATGAAGTCAAACAGTGGCGTAAACAGATACATAGCCAACCAGAACTAGGGTTTAAGGAGTTTAAAACCTCGTCATTTATCGTTGATAAATTAGAGTCTTTTGGGATTGACGTTCACCAAGGATTGGGCGGAACGGGCGTTGTCGGTACATTAAAAAACGGTACAGGGCCTACCATCGGTATACGAGCTGATATCGATGCCTTACCCATCGAAGAACAAAGTGACGTTGAGCATAAATCTACCCATGCAAACTGTATGCACGCTTGCGGTCATGACGGCCATACCTCAGTGCTGCTTGGTGCCGCAAAGCATCTGAGTGAAAATAAAAACTTTAGCGGTACTATTCACTTTGTGTTTCAACCTGCTGAAGAAGTCTTAGGCGGTGCCAAAGCCATGATTGATGATGGTCTATTTGACAAGTTTCCGATGGATGCCGTTTATGGATTACATAACTGGCCAGGTCTACCTGTGGGCCAAATCGCTGTGAATGACGGACCGATGATGGCGTCTTTTGATACCTTCGAGATTACGCTAACGGGTAAAGGCACGCATGCTGCCATGCCGCATCTCGGCGCTGATCCCATTGCAGCGGGTGCGGCATTAATCACTAATATTCAGTCTATTGTCTCTCGTCGTGTATCGCCATTGCAGTCGGGCGTCATCAGTGTCACGCAGATGAACAGTGGTGATACGACCAACGTGATCCCTGACATTGCCATTCTAAAAGGTACGGTTCGTAGTTTTGACATGGATGTTCGCCAGTCGTTACAAGACATGCTTACAGACATGGTGACGACGTTGCCACCTCTATATGGCGTGACAGGTGAGATGGATTATCACATTCGCTATCCGGTAACTACTAACGACAGTCAGGCTTATCTTGAGATAAAAGAAGCGGCTAGTAAAGCACTAGGCGCTGATAAGGTGAATACCGAGGTTGAGCCGTCAATGGCTTCTGAAGATTTTTCGTTCATGAGTCAGGTGATCAAAGGCGCGTATTTTTGGTTGGGGGTGGATGGTAGCACGCCGTCTAAACCTTTGCACAATGCGTCTTATGATTTTAATGATGATGCGATCGAAACAGGTATCAAAGTATGGATTTCTTTAGTGGAGTCTGAATTGCCAAAAACTGCGGCGGCAACTTAAGCCCTAAATAAAAAATAACATCATTATGTAGAACCAAATGTAGGACTGACCATAAACCTTAAAAGGAACTGATATGAGTAATAATAGCGTGCTGTCGCCGACGATGACCAAGCACCTACTTGACTGGAAGCTGCATTTACTAGCGATCGCTGTGTCACTACTGGCGGAGTGGATAGGTATTATTAAAATCCCTATCGGCATAGGCATACTGGTATTGCTGCCTTTACTTTATGCTTTTATTTTTGCAATTCTATTAAACCCAAATGTCATTCCTTCAATGAAGGCGGTCATCACTAAGAAACGTGCCAAGTTTGCCAGCTATGCCATCTTATTAAGTATCATGCCGTTTATTGCAAAATTCGGCGTGGGTGTCGGTCCTAATATCGAAGAAATCATAGCTGCAGGTCCAGCCTTATTATTACAAGAGCTCGGTAACGTAGCGACTGTGCTGATCGCATTACCTGTTGCGGTACTGGTCTTTGGTATGGGCCGAGAAGCTATCGGTGCCACGCACTCGGTGGCCCGCGAACCTAACGTTGCTTTGATTGCTGATAAGTACGGACTCCAAAGTCCCGAAGGTATCGGTGTCATGGGTGTCTATGTGATGGGTACGTTGTTTGGCGCGATTTATTTTTCATTGATGGCAGGTATCATAGCCTCTATGGACATGATGGATGTGCGAGCACTGGCAATGGCCTGCGGTATTGGTAGTGGAAGTATGATGGGTGCCTGTTCAGCAGCGCTAGCAGAAACGGTGCCTGATCAAGCTGAAACCATTACCGCATTTGCCGCGACATCTAACTTACTCACTTATGCCACTGGATTGTTTGTTAGCTTATTCGTTGCGCTACCTTTTACAGAGTTTTTATACAAGGTGGTTAGTAAGCTCAAAAAGAACAATGCCGATGCGACCACCGAGACAGATTTTGGTGCGGTGATGGAAGAGCCTGCCGTACTATCGATGGGACAGTCGTTTATTTTGCTAGCGGTGATATGCGTGGTACTGCTACTGAGTAATTGGGTAGGACAGGGTGTCGATCCGCTTGATGGTTTGCCTGCCATGCTTATTTTGTTTGCCTGCTGTGTGGTCGGTATGCTATTGAAACGCTTAGTCCCGTTTAATGTGCCTGCTATCGCATGGATATCGATTGTGGCTATCTTAATTTCTTTACCGCAGTTTCCGTTTAATGACTATGTGTTGGAAGAAACAGCCAAGATGGGTGTGTTGCAATTATTGACACCTGTACTTGCGTACGCTGGTTTTGCTATCTCGCAAATGGAAGTGGATTTATTCAAAAAATCTGGATTTAAGATTGCAGTGGTTGCGATACTGACCTTTACGGGTACGTTTATCGGGTCGGCTCTGATTGCGCAAGTTATGTTATAGCAATTGTTCTCTTTTATTTTGTCGTTAGCTGATGATGATAGAGTAATAGATGTGAGTTTTATTGAGGTGTTACATCTGCATTCGGTTGCATTGAGCATTCTTTAAGTTGTATCTGTTTTTTCTAAATCGAAAGAGAGTAAAACAGACACTCAAGTTAGAAATCTCCAGTTTAACCACTGGGGATTTTTTGTATCTAGCTTTTGGTGTGTTGACATCTTCAGATGTCATGAACAAAATTCACAAATATAGTCAGTGAACTATTAAATTGCTATTCCATTTAGATATGCTAGAGATGCAGTTTACAGTTGGCTGTTTTTTAACTTTTTTAAAGTTTTTTGACTATAGGTAATACCAAGAAATAAAGTGGTGTCAGGTAAGGTGAGAATTAAATAGTCGACAGATAATTGGTTTGATGGTAGGGACAATAACTAATGGTAACTGGTCATATAATATATGCCACTTATCGTTTTTGTGTCTGATTTCTTTGACAGATATAAACGGTATAAGTTATATATGTACTCCTATAAATCACACACTTATATTTAGATATTTAATGGTGTGTTGAAGAGCAAATGACTCATCTTGATTCTATGCAGTATATCTAATAAAAGCTATTTTATAAAAAGACATACTAAACCATATCAGCATATTTCAATCACACTAGCATAGGAAATGGTAACCACCAATATTCAGGTTGTTACCAGTTTTCACTGCGCGTAAAAATTGATTTTTGAAGATAAAAAATCCTATCAAATGTCATATTTATATGGTTAATAAAAAAATAGACAGTCACTCACTCAAACGCTCAGCGCATCCAAACACTAACAGATCAATGAATGACCATTTAAGGAATTACCATGGGTAAAGTATTCAAACACACCATCGTTCAAGTAGCGTTGGCAACGACATTATTTGGTATGACAGCTTGTGCAACGAGTGGCAACCAGATTGATAACGATGGCGATACTCGCCATGTTGGTCATGTAATGTGGACAAATCAAATAGATAGTAACGCTGATGCTTTATTAGAAAAACAAGTGGCTAATGATGAAACACGCCTCATATTCATTCGAAAAAACGATAACGACCCTGAACAAACCAGCGCCAACATCGCCATCAACGACAGATTTCAAGTCAGCCTACATCCTGGCAACTATACCGCCGTCAACTCTTGTGTCGGCACAAACCAATTAAGTGCTCATGCAACCGGCTTTAAAGACAATGACTTATTGGCCGAGCAACAAGATTACCAATTAGCTGGTGGCGAAACATACTTTTTCTATGTAGACATGGACGATAGTGGGCAAGGAACAGTACAACGTATCACCACAGAAAGCGCATTACCACTACTAGCAACTAAACGTTATCAAACACATCAAATCAGTCGAGTCGTCCCTAATTGTCCTGCACCAGTGATTGCTACACCACCAGTAACTCCGCCACCAGTTATAGAACAACCAGCCGTACTGACGGAAAAAGTGACGATTGACCTCGAAGTATTATTTGAGACGGACAAAGCCATCGTACGACCAGAGTACTATACAAAAATTGCTGAGCTAGCAGAATTCATGGCGCAATATCCAAATACTATCGCCACCATCGAAGGCCATACCGACAGTCGCGCCAGTGACAGCTACAACCAAGCCTTATCGCAGCGCCGAGTCGATGCCGTCAAAGAAAGCCTAATCACACAGTTTGGCGTCAGCGCTGATCGTCTACGTGCTATTGGGTATGGCGAATCGCAACCACGAGCAAGCAACGAGACCGTAGAAGGTCGTCAGCTTAACCGCCGTGTCATTGCTGTTGTAGAGGAACATGTGAGTAAGTCATAACTTAAAACTCCTTTGGTAACCAAGGTTGCCTAATATAAAAATAATCTAACCAAACTATTTAGAATTGAAGGTCAGAAAATGAATACTATTATTGTTAAAGTTAACGACGCCACTCAAACAATCAGTCAAGTAGACGTTGTCACCAAAGACGGCATTCCGACCGTTATTACCGCCACGGACAAAGTGAACTACGAGTTTTTTGATACTGCTATCAATCACGCACCCAACCATATTATCACTAAACGTCTAAACAATGATTTACACGTCTCGTTTGAAGAAGCGGCTCAAGAAACAGACCTTATCATAGAAGGTTTTTATGATAGCGAAGACAGTGCTTTGCTTGGTATCGCCGAAGATGGAGAATACTATTATTATATTCCTGACACTGGTGAAACATACGATTATGTGACTCAGCTCGAAGCGGGCGATGTAGAAGGTCAAGCCCTCGGTGGAGAAGAATATATTGCTGCTGCTGTCTTGCCTTGGTGGATACCTGCCGCTGCTGGTATTGGCTTAGTCGGTTTAATCGCTGGTCGTGATAGTGATGATGATAATGATTTTAACGATGATGACACTGTTAATGCTGATGCACCTGTTGCCACTGATGACAGCGTGAC
>NZ_JBQSXG010000177.1:0-5461 GCF_052378005.1 Psychrobacter sp. AOP31-B2-9 | reverse complement strand
ATAAGGCTATGCTTGAATATGACTGACAGAATAAACTTTAACATAGCATCAATAGTCGATTCAGTTATACTTTTGGATACAAAGTTTGTAATGGCGATAACATTGTTCGCACTGACACTGCATAGAGTCATTCGATAAGATAGCGTATCGATTATAAATATAAACCTATTATAAAACCAATCACCACATTAAGGACATCACGATGGCAAAGCGTAGTATTCTTTCTAAAAGCATTAAAACCGTTGGCTCTTTGACTCGCAATAACTTAGAACGCATGGGTGCAATCATTGACGGTGTCAACGCTAAGACAAGCAAACCGCGTCAATACAAAGCAGTCAACTTGGGTGACGAGGACTATCAACAAGACTTGTTTCGTGAGCAAACCTTGAAGGCTACGCAGCAACTATTAGGACCACGCTTTGCGACTTATGGTAAGTATGCCAAAAAAGTGGTACCGAATAGTTTTTTTCAATCAACTGTTGATGGCGCTTTCGCCCAAGTGGCAAAACTTGCCTCTAGCTGGAGTCAGGTTGATTTGCCTGATGAACATCGTTTTGCCAACATTGAAAGTTTGGATGACGAAGAACGTTATGCGTTAGCTACGGATATTGCTAACCAAAACCGAGCACTCGCTACGATAGGCGGCTTTACCGGTCTAGCAGGTCTTCCAGGTTTGCTCGCTGATACGTTGTGGCTATTATTAGTGTCATTACGTACGGTTTATCAGTTGGCGGCTGTTTACAATAAACCACTAACTGGTAGCCAAGGCATCAAAATGGCTTATGAGCTGTTATCAAATGCCGACTTGAGAAAAATGCAAGAAAAACAAGCGTTACTTGCGGGTCTCGGTATTGGTAAAGGCTTGCTGGACAATGCGCAGAGTGGTGGTTTACACAGTGAGCTAAAAAACCTAGGTCTAAAACACAAAAATGTGAATTTTTACGCTCAGCAAGTTGATAATATCGCCAGTCAGATTGGTATCGATTTAGATCAAATCAACTTATCATGGATACGCCGATTCTTACCCGTCACAGCAGTGGCTATTGGTATGCACTATAATAGCCAGTTAATTGATGAAGTCATTGGCGTAGCGCAAGCAACTTTTGCACCAGAAGCGAAACTTGCTAATCGTGCGATTACGGATGATAGTAGCAGTGAAGAAAAAGTAGATAAAACTGCTAATAGCGATGAGAAAAAAGATGTAGATAATATCGATAGCGAAAGTGTCAACGATGATGATACTCAAATAGAAGAAGATAGTGCGCAAGCAAAAGATACTGGTCAAAATACAAGTGAAAAAAAATAGAATAACTAAGTGCTTGCTTGACTCACTTATTCTTAATTTGGTGATATTATTTTATTCTCTTGAAAAATAAGACAATATCGCCATTTAATGCCTACTGATATTAGATTGTCTTTGTATTTATCTTATTCTAATCATGTCTTTCACTATTTTTATGGCATATTTAATGATCTGTTTTTTTACCTAATTGCTGACCAAACATAGATAATGTGGTATGGAAGTAGGCTGAATGCATATCTATTAAATGTTGTAAAGTACAATCACTCATAAGTGGTTGAAATAGCAGCAACAACTCTTTATAATATACTGTCCTAAAAATGGGTACTCCGAAAATCTGTCGTTAATGTCAGATAGATGGTGTATTTGCCCATTTTTTTGTTTTATACCAAACGGGAGAAGGATGCCTCATGGCAACAACTAACCAATTGATTCGTAAAGGTCGCAAAACCATCAAGGAAAAGTCAAAAGTTCCTGCGTTGGAAGCGTGCCCACAACGTCGTGGCGTATGTACTCGTGTATATACTACCACTCCTAAAAAACCTAACTCAGCCATGCGTAAAGTATGTCGTGTACGTTTGACTTCAGGCTATGAAGTATCAAGCTATATCGGCGGCGAAGGTCATAACTTACAAGAGCACAGTGTTGTTCTTATCCGTGGTGGTCGTGTAAAAGATCTACCAGGTGTACGTTATCACACTGTTCGTGGTGCATTAGATTGCGCAGGCGTAAAAGACCGTAAGCAAGGTCGCTCTAAATACGGTGCTAAGAAGCCTAAAGTTTAATAACTAAATGTTATTAGATAAGCTTTTTTGTACCAAACATTAACTGTGCATGGGTCAGGTGTTAGCAGGATTATCAAATTATTTATTTTCTGTTACAACATACCGCCATGCAGTAAGGCTGACTGACAAACTCGATATAACGCCACCTAATAAATAATTGGTGCGAGATTGTGAATGTCAGACACTCCTGAAGACAAGGAAATTTATTATGCCAAGACGTCGCGTCGTTGCTGCCCGTGAGATCCTACCGGATCCTAAGTTTGGTAGCCAAACTGTTGCAAAATTCATCAACCATGTAATGAGTGATGGTAAAAAATCTACTGCTGAGCGTATCGTTTACGGTGCACTTGAAACAGTAAGCGAAAAACGTAAAGTTGAAGATCCAGTTTCTTTCTTCGAAGACGTTTTAGAAAATGTACGCCCAATGGTAGAAGTAAAAGCTCGCCGCGTTGGTGGTGCAACCTACCAAGTGCCAATGGAAGTACGTCCCTCCCGTCGTACTGCCTTGGCTATGCGTTGGATAGCTGAAGCTGCTGCTAAGCGTTCTGAAAAATCAATGGCTTTGCGTTTAGCTGGTGAATTGAACGATGCTGCTGACGGCAAAGGTGCCGCTATGAAAAAACGTGACGAAGTTCACCGTATGGCAGACGCTAACAAAGCATTCTCTCACTATCGTTTCTAAGCAACTGTTTGATAGTAACTTTAGATTGGTTGGCTGATGTCAATCAATCTTATACTGTTATTTATTCTATTGATTGCTGCCACCATGTATCCAGTTATAGATAGATCATACTATTCATAATTGGGATGGCAGACATCTATCTAGATGCTTTTCTATCAATACTGTTTAGATAGGGAGCATCCCAAATTTGATGCCACACTATTCTTAGTATTTGCTCTTTTTTTGTCCACATTAGGCTTAATAATCAGTAAGTAATATTACGAAGTTGATTGCTTTGTCATGAAGCTGACCGCTTTGTCATAGAGTATGAGGTAGTGACACAACACATTATTATATACACGACTTTTCCTAGGAAAAAACTATGGCTCGTAAAACTCCCCTAAAACGCTATCGCAATATTGGTATCTCAGCGCATATCGATGCTGGTAAGACAACCACTACTGAACGTGTTTTATTCTATACCGGTGTTAGCCACAAAATTGGCGAAGTACATGATGGCGCAGCTACCATGGACTGGATGGAGCAAGAACAAGAGCGTGGTATTACTATCACCTCAGCAGCAACGACTTGTTTTTGGTCAGGTATGGCGAAACAGTTCGACGAACACCGTATCAATATCATTGACACCCCAGGTCACGTTGACTTCACGATCGAAGTTGAACGTTCTATGCGTGTTCTTGATGGCGCTTGCATGGTTTACTGTGCAGTAGGCGGCGTTCAGCCACAGTCTGAAACCGTTTGGCGTCAGGCGAACAAATATAAAGTCCCACGTCTTGCATTCGTAAACAAAATGGATCGCGTTGGTGCTGACTTCTACCGTGTTATTGACCAGATCAAAACTCGTTTGGGTGGCAACCCTGTGCCATTGGTTATTCCAATTGGTAAAGAAGACGATTTTGAAGGCGTTGTTGACTTAGTAAGCATGAAAGCTATCTATTGGGATGAAGCATCTCAAGGTATGCAATACGAAGAACGCGAAATTCCAACTGAACTACAAGACAAAGCTGCCGAATACCGTGAGCTTTTAGTAGAAAATGCAGCTGAAGCGAATGAAGAACTCATGAATGAGTATCTTGAAAACGGTGAGTTGTCTGTAGAACAGATCAACACTGCTATTCGTCAGTTAACGATTGATAACTCAATCATCCCGCTTCTTTGTGGTACTGCCTTTAAGAACAAAGGTGTACAGAAGATGTTAGATGCTGTTATTCAATATCTACCTGCACCAATTGATGTACCTGCTATTAAAGGTATTCTTGATGACAAAGACGAAACCGAAGGTTCTCGTGAAGCATCAGATGACGCACCTTTCTCAGCACTAGCATTCAAAATCATGAATGATAAGTTCGTTGGTAACTTAACCTTCGTACGTGTTTATTCTGGTGTAATGAAGCAGGGTAGCAGTGTTTATAACCCAGTTAAGATGAAGCGTGAGCGTGTTGGCCGTATCGTACAGATGATGGCAGATTCTCAGCAAGAGCTTCCAGAGATTCGTACTGGTGATATCGCAGCGCTAGTTGGTATGAAAGATGTGACTACTGGTGATACGCTATGTGATGAAGACAATGTAATCACTCTTGAGCGTATGGAATTCCCAGATCCAGTTATCTCTCTAGCTGTTGAGCCTAAGACCAAAGCTGACCAAGAAAAAATGTCTATCGCTCTTGGCCGTTTGGCAAAAGAAGATCCATCGTTCCGTGTACACACTGACGAAGAGTCTGGTCAGACGATCATTAGCGGTATGGGTGAGCTACATCTAGAGATTCTCGTTGATCGTATGAAGCGTGAGTTCAATGTTGAAGCAAATATCGGTGCGCCGCAGGTTGCTTATCGTGAGACGATTCGTAACACGGTTGAACAAGAAGGCAAATTTGTACGTCAGACTGGTGGTCGTGGTAAGTTTGGTCACGTTTGGTTACGTCTTGAGCCGCTTGATCCAGCTGGTGAAACTGAATACGAATTCGCTGAAGAAGTTGTTGGTGGTACTGTACCGAAAGAATTCCACGGTGCTGTTGACAAAGGTATCCAAGAACGCATGAAAAATGGCGTACTTGCTGGTTACCCAGTAGTTGGTGTTAAAGCGACTTTGTATGATGGTTCTTATCATGATGTCGATTCTGATGAATTGTCGTTCAAAATGGCAGGTTCTATGGCCTTTAGAAAAGGTTTCATGGCAGCTGACCCAGCACTACTTGAGCCAGTGATGAAAGTAGAAGTTGAAACACCTGAAGACTATATGGGTGACATCATGGGCGATCTTAACCGTCGTCGTGGTTTGGTACAGGGTATGGAAGATCTACCTGGTGGTACTAAGCAGATTCGTGCTGAAGTACCATTAGCGGAAATGTTTGGTTATGCCACACAAATGCGCTCTATGTCACAAGGCCGTGCAACTTATTCAATGGAATTCCAAAAATACGCTGAAATTCCAAAATCAGTTGCTACTGAAATCATCTCTAAGTTCAACTCTAAAGATGATGACGAATAAGTAAAGCCCCATTAATGATGATAATGTCATAGTTATCTTTACATTGTCATTGAAGAATACACCAATAACTTGTTAAAAGACTTGTTATTGGTTGTGATTTTCTTATAATATCTGCACATTAGTATGTGTGACCTTTTAACAATTATCTTAAAGTGGTCAAGTCTGTCTTATGCAATCATATCTATATGAGCTAAGCAGTTGATCCC
>NZ_JBQSXG010000176.1:0-5491 GCF_052378005.1 Psychrobacter sp. AOP31-B2-9 | reverse complement strand
GTGAGCTGTACTTTGTTTGCTCAGTCAATATCAGCTTGTGTCAGGCCTCATGTGGCTGGCTATCATGATATTTCTTGCTTAAAAGATGGCCTAGCAAAAGTGCTTCGTAATGATAAATATGGATTCATTAACGCTAATAAAGAGATAGTGGTCGCTCCAACATATAGCTCAATCGGTTACTTCTCGGAGGGCAATGCTTGGGTTTCTTCATCAGACTATAAGTATGGATTTATTAATAAAATGGGCAAGTTAGTCATACCCTTAATATTTGACCAAGCAGGTGACTTTTCAGAAGGATTGGCAGTGGTTAAAGTCAATGATAAAACAGGATTTATTAGTAGGTCAGGAGATGTCGTCATATCTCTTCAATATGACAATGCTGGTGATTTTTCAGAAGGACTTGCTTGGATGAAGCAAGATGATAAGTACGGCTATATTGATCGAAGTGGCAAAGCAGTTATTGAACCGCAGTATGAGGATGCTTGGAGTTTTTCTGAAGGCTTAGCCGCTGTCAAGCAAAATAATAAAGTTGGCTTTATTGATCATACAGGCAACATGGTCATACCGCCTCAATATGATATAGCAGCATCATTTAAAAATGGTATGGCACATGTCATGGAGCAATGGCTATGGGGCTATATTGACCATAATGACAATGCCATCATTCCGATAGAATATGATTACCTCCGTGAGTTTTCAGAAGGATTATTAATGGTTACCAAGAACAATAAACAAGGGTTTCTTGATAAAGTTGGCACTATTGTAGTTCCGCTTATATATGATGAAGCAAACAATTTTTCAGAAGGCTTAGCCGCCGTTAAACAAAACGGTAAATGGGGATTTATCGATAAAGTTGGCAAAACAGTCATTCCTTTAGACTATGATGAGGTGCGAAGTTTTTCCGAAGATTTTGCTGCTATTAAACTAAATAACAAATGGGGGTTTGTCGATAAAATGGGTAAGATAGCTCTTGAATTTAAATACGATGATGCTACCTATTTTTATGGCGATCTAGCCTTTGTTCAGTATGAAGGAGAATGGGTTTATATCGATAAGCAAGGTCAGGTAATAGACTCACCATTATTAGATAGTTAAAGCTTTATTATCAAAAATTTTATTGATTACTCTAAAAGCATCAAACAATCCCATCAGCTTTGAGCTTGGCGATCATCTCACTGTCATAGCCCAAATCAGCAAGCGTGCTATCAGTATGCTCGCTCAACTTCGGTGGCGGCGTACGATAAGTAACTGGTGATGCAGATAGTTTAATTGGGCTCCCAAGTGCGCTTACTGGACTGCCTTGCTCAGTGAAATTAACGACCATCTCGCGTGCCAGTGCTTGCGGCATGGCCAATGCTTCAGCGACATTATGAATCGCTCCGCACGGGATACCTGCTTGATCTAAAACCTCCAACCAATAAGTACGTGGTTGCTCGGCAAACTTCTTGCTCAGCTCATCACACAACAGCATACGATTGGCAACACGGTTAGGATTGGTCGTAAAGCGATCATCGGTATGCCAATCGACTGCGAGCACGTCACACAATTTGGCAAACTGACTGTCATTACCACAGGCTAAGATAAAGTGCTGCTCACCCTGACCTGCGAATACTTGATAAGGCACGATATTAGGATGCTGATTGCCTAGCCTTGGTGGTACTTTACCTGAAGCTAAATGGTTCATACCAACGTTAGCTAGCATGGCAAGCGCACTATCTAAAAGTGCAACATCCACCTGTTGCCCTAGTCCCGCAGTCTCACGAGCAATCAAAGCTGCTTGAATACCAATCGTCAGCTGCAACCCTGCAAATAAATCGACCACGGCCACGCCAACTTTATGTGGTTCGCCATCGCTTGGACCTGTGATGCTCATCAGCCCTGACAACCCTTGAATAATATAGTCATAACCAGGGCGCGCAGCATCTGGCCCTGTTTGACCAAACCCTGTCAATGACGCATAAATCAGCCGCGGATTGTCTTGTTTTAGACTGTCGTAATCTAGACCGTATTTTTTGAGACCGCCCACTTTAAAATTCTCTACCAAGAGATCACTATCAGCGGCCAGTTTTTTGATGATATCTTGTCCTGCATCGGTCGTGATATCTACCGTCAGTGATTTTTTATTACGGTTAATGGTCGCGTAATAGGCGGATGTGTCGTCGCTAAACTTTGGCGGCGCCCAATGCCGCGTTTCATCGCCGATATGTGGACGCTCAACTTTGATGACTTCGGCACCAAGATCGGCCAATACTTGCGTACAAGAAGGCCCTGCCAGCACTCTCGACAAATCAAGCACCTTAATACCATGCAACGCGCCCTTTGGCATGTCATTATTGGCATTGCTATTGATGGTCATAGTCATCCCTCATTTTGTATGGTCAATCCTTTATAAGTTAGGTACGGTATCAGTCTCGCTTAGCGCCTACTATTAACCTACTACTTGTAATACTTTCACGCAGCGTTCTGGTATCCACGTTATATTGAATCGACTATCGCCTATTCTTTGATTTGTAATCATAAAATTGTTCTTCATCATGCAGCCATCTAATCATTAAATGATGAAGAGCAACTGAAAAACGTACGCTACTGTTCATGCTCTTTTAATAAAAGCCAAGCAGCCACGTACGTCACAGAATACAGTTGTACCAAACATTTTTAGCTATAGTCAGTTCAATATAATTTCGATACAAGGAAACCGAGTGCAAGTTATACATTAGTATGCTTAGCGAGGATGACGATGTAGCGGATTTATATAGACTTGACTATAAAACGCTTAAAAGAATGCTTGAATGCCCGTCTGTGCACGACCAAGAATCAGCGCATGGATATCATGTGTGCCTTCATAAGTGTTGACCGCTTCTAAGTTCATGACATGACGAATGACATGGAACTCATCAGAGATACCATTACCGCCATGCATATCACGAGCGATACGAGCGATATCAAGTGCTTTACCGCAGTTATTACGCTTAATAAGTGAAATCATCTCAGGCGCAGCGTTATCTTCATCCATCAGACGACCCACACGTAGTGCTGCTTGTAGACCTAAGCTGATTTCTGTTTGCATATTGGCCAGCTTCAACTGCACAAGCTGCGTTGCGGCGAGCGGACGACCAAATTGCTTACGATCGAGCGTATACTGGCGTGCTGCTTTCCAGCAGAACTCAGCCGCACCCATACTGCCCCATGCGATACCATAACGGGCTTTATTTAAGCAGCCAAATGGGCCTTTTAGACCACGGATATCTGGGAACGCATTGGCTTCAGGGACGAACACCTTATCCATGACGATCTCACCGGTGATTGATGCACGTAATGAAAACTTACCTTCGATTTTTGGTGCAGATAACCCTTTCATGCCTTTGTCTAAAATAAAACCACGAATCTCGCCCGCATCATCTTTTGCCCAGACCACAAACACATCAGCGATAGGGCTGTTGGTAATCCACATTTTATTACCCGTCAGCTCATAACCGCCATCCACTGCGCGCGCGCGTGTCGACATCGACGAGGGATCAGAACCTGAATCTGGCTCAGTCAAACCAAAACAGCCGACATACTCACCTGTCGCAAGCTTTGGTAAATAACGCTCTCTTTGCTCTTCTGTGCCATACGCCCAAATAGGATGCATCACTAGGCTTGACTGCACACTCATCGCTGAGCGGTAGCCCGAATCAACGGCTTCTACTTCCTTAGCAATCAGACCATAGGCAACACTCGATAAACCAGCACAGCCATAGCCTTCAATCGTGACACCCAGCAGACCCATCTCACCCATTTGACGCATAATATTACGGTCAAAGCTTTCGTTACGATTGGCCTCTAGAATTCCAGGCATCAGCTCATTTTGAAAAAACTGACGGGCGCTGTCCGTCACCATACGTTCTTCGTCAGTAAGCTGGTCACGTAATAAGAAAGGATCTTCCCAATCAAAACTTGGGCGCGTAGATGTTGCCATGTGGTTCTCCTTGATATCAGTCATCCTGACCGACGAATAGTGATTGATAAATGGGGTTAAATAAATAGACTATTGACTTCATAATTCCGCTATGCGAAACTTAGTTTCATAATTTAAAACCATTTAAGCAAACTTTCGCCGCGCTGTAAACCTTTATCAAAAAAAGATGAGTATAAAATGACAAAAAATTTATCAGCAGCCATACCACTGTTGAATCGCTTGACGACTACACTTGAGCAAAGCAAGGAAGAGAACGATCGACAATTCGTTATGGCTCTAGGTCGTGGACTGGCGATACTTGCAGCGTTTGAGCATGATCAGCAGCACACCCATCAGCAGCTATGTCAGATGACAGCACTACCAAAAGCGACCATCACTCGCCTGATCCATACCTTGACCACGCTTGGGTTTTTACGTGTCACTGAGCACGGACAGTATCAATTGGGTAGTAGTGCTGTACGTCTCAGTGCTACCGCGTGGAGTCGCCACGATATGGTTGCAGCGGCTGAGCCTTTACTGCGACAGTTTGCTAGTGAGAATGAGGTATCAGTGAATCTAGCGACCGAAGTCGAAGGAGAAATGCGCTATCACGCCTGCTGTCGTAGTCCTGCTCGCCTATCGGTCAACTTACAGGTTGGCTCAGCGGTGCCCGTTGCACGCACTGCCATTGGACGGGCTTTTTATGCGGTAAGCTCACAAGCAAGACAGGCTGTGATTCGTAGCAATTTACAAGAACAGTTGTCTATCGAGGATTATAACCATGCACAAACTGCCCTAGCCAGCGCGGCAGAGCATTATGAGAAATATGGCTATACCGTGTCTGATGGAGAGTTTTCTACTGACATATTGGCGGTCGCCATTGGCGTATTTGATGTCGCAACTGGGCAATACGCTTATTCGCTCAATGCCAGTGTGCCAAGTGCCAACTGGGAAGCGGATGACTATGCCGCGATGATAGTGCCAAAGTTACAGGTATTGGCGGAGCGGATTGGTGGTGGGAATTAAAACGGTTTGTACTCTCCGTCTGTAGAATCATAGATCATCACTGAACCGTCTGCACTAACCTTATAGCGATCACGGACATGACCCACATAAGAATCGCCACCGCAAATATCATCATGAACTTCAAAAGCGGCAAACTCCCAACTTGTCGCTATAGCATTGTCATTGTTGCTCTCAAAGAGAAACTGCAAACAATCCAGATCTGCGTTCGGACGCTGTTCTAAAGTCACTAATAATGACTCAAATGCCGCCTTTTCAGTGATGCCTATCGTGGCAGTAGCAGTCGAACTATCTACGACCGATCCACTCCCTCGATCTAATGGGTTACAAGCAGTTAATAAGACAGCTAGAGAAATACAAATCGTTGACGTAAGCAAGTGCATATCATCGTTCCATAAAAAACCATATAGTTCCAGAGAAAATCATTCAGTAATGAGATTACCTTTAAAAGTATCATAATAGATAACCCGCATTAACCTGTTCCACATACTTTCCATCTAACTTGATTGAAAGTTCGATATATCTGTATAT
>NZ_JBQSXG010000175.1:0-5588 GCF_052378005.1 Psychrobacter sp. AOP31-B2-9 | reverse complement strand
AAAAAAGTAATACTAAAAATAAGTAGTACCAAAGATTAAACGATAATTAGAGGTTTTTCAGTGGATTTAGTAAGTATTTTTTGAGTAGTCCTAGGACGTGTTCAATACGCCCTAAGACAATTTCACTTTAAGACGGTTTTTCTTTAAGGTAATTTCGCTTTAAGACAGTTTCGCCTTAAGAAAACTTTGTAAAAGATTGCCAAACCCCTTGCTGCTCTGGATTTAGGACTGGAACATCACCCAATCGTCGCCACGGCATATTACTACCATGAAAATCGCTACCTATTGAAGTAACAAGATTGTGCTCAGCGATACTGCGATCCACCATTCTACGAGTACTAATTGGCTCACTAGTCGCTGGTAACTCACAGCCATCACCACCTAGCTGAGCAAACTCTTCAATAAGTTTACGCACACGAGTAGCCGACAGCTGATAGCGTGTAGGATGCGCAAGTACTGCCTGCCCGCCACACGCATGGATCAACTCGATACCCTCAGCCATACTCAGCGCATTGATAGCGACATAAGCAGGCTTGTTGTCTGCCAGATATTTATCAAAGGCCTTTTGTACGGTTTTAACTTCACCACGCTCAAACAATACTTGACCAATATGCGCACGTCCAACTGCTTGTGGGTTACCGCCTGCTTTTTTAAGCACATCTTGCCATAGCTCATCATAATTGATATCTAACAACGCGCTGAGCTTTTCGGTGATTTTCTGACCACGAGTAGCACGGCTGTCTTGCAGTTGCTGCAACGTTGCATGCATTTTCTCTCGATCAGTAAAGTCCAGTCCAAGCACATGGATGATTTTATTGGTTGATTTGTTTTTACCGTAACCACCACTCAGAGTATGCTCACAGCTTATTTCTACTCCATTGATGAGCTGCATATCACAGGCAGTAGCAGCCACTCTCGCCTCATCGATTCCTGCTAACGTATCATGATCGGTCAGTGCCAATACATTGACGCCAGCCGCATGGGCACGCTGTACCACTTCTGTTGGTGCATAAGTACCATCAGAGCACGTACTGTGACAATGTAAATCGAATTTCATAAGGTAAGCCTTAGCATTTTTAAAAATAGTAATGGTTGAGAAGAGGCTGAGTCATATACGGTTATTATATTTTATCTAGGTGTATATTAACATCGCTTAATCGTTATATTTGATATTAGTGATGTTCATAAGTCGCCATCATCAGATATTGCCGTGCCGACCGATGATGTAAGATGATTAACATTTTGACTGCTTTTTTTTGACGCAGTAGACGTGTAAACTACCCCATACGTTTTTGTTGGACATACCCTTTGCTATGAAAGCCTTATTAGATCTAATTCCTTTAGTTGCTTTTTTTATTGCTGCTCGATATAACGGCATTTTAGCAGCGGCTGGCGCGTTACTCATCGCCACTATTATTGTTTATGCCATCCATTTCATTCGCCAAAAAGGCAAGTTTGATAAGCAGCAATGGATCGTCTTACTTTTAACCATTGGGTTTTGTGGCATCACCTTACTTTTGCGTGATGATATCTACCTGCGTTGGAAGTCGCCTATTATCAATGGTATCTTTGCTTTCACGCTATTAGGAAGTGTCATCATCAACAAGCCTTTAATGCAACTCGCTATGAAAGATGTTTTTTTACTCACAATGAGCGGTTGGAAAAAACTAACCATTGCTTGGGCATTGTTCTTTGCTTTTATGGGTTTTTTACATTATATCACAGCCTTTACGATGTCAGATGAAGCATGGATTAACTTTAAATCTTATGGCTGGATTCCGATTATGTTGGTATTCATTGTGGCCCAGTTTGCAGTATTAAAAAACTATTTAAATCCAGAACTGACCAACAAAACTACTAAGTAATACTTAGGCTATTATTTTATAATGTCTGCTGTTTTTAGATATCCGCAACGACTGTATTAGTTGCTATGAACTAATTCTTACTAATTAAACACATCTTAAATTAATCATCACTTTATTGAGGAAAACCCATGTCCTTATTTGCCATTATTGGTCACGACGTTGCAGACAGCAGCGCACAGCGTCAAATCACTCGTACCGAACATATTGAACGCCTTAAAGTATTGAACAACGAGCAGCGACTCGTTATCGCAGGACCAAACCCTATCGAGCACGGACAAAGTGCCATGTCAGGCAGTTTAATTATCGCTGATTTTGATTCTATTGAGGCGGCACAGGCGTGGGCAAATGATGAACCTTACTTACGTGATGGTGTCTACAGCCATGTAGATATCAAACCATTTATTCAAGCACTGCCAACCCCTACTGAACAGTCAAATGTTAAAGTAGCAGCATCGTGAATCAGCGTGTCTCTTGTTCAAATACTCGCCAATACAAAGTCAGTCTTGCTGTCTTGATGTTGTTTGCTACGGTATCGGCTCAAGCCATACCCACTATAAATAACACTGACGACAACGATCCATTAGCATTGGCTATAGGTCAAGATACCATTGACGCGCAACAAAACAATCCTTCAGCATTGAATATAAATGGTACTTTAGCGGCGCAACTACAGCCATCTAAACAGGCGCTATCCGATGCCAACCAAGAGCTACTAAGCCGTAATGCTCAGCTACAGCGTCAAGTAAATGATTTGCAAACTCAGGTAAATGTCTTGGTTTATGAGAGTAAAGGGCAGCTATTTTTGTATGGTGCATTTACGGTCTTAATCAGTTTATTAGTCGGTATTTTTATCTCATGGTTGGTATTTACCCGCCGTGATCGCTGGTAACGCCCTCTCTCTTTATTGCTTTATCTTATGTGATTGTCTATGCCTAACTCCATATCTGCATCAAAAGAAACCTGCAACGCTCCTACATCAGCTCAAAATGCTAACTCATTAAACATCATCACTCCAGCCAAGATTGATTGGCAGCTAGATGACACTGGTAAACCAGTACCCGTATCTGGCGAGTTTGGAGATGTGTATTTTTCGCATGCAGATGGGCTGGCAGAGACCCGTCATGTGTTTTTAACACACAACAAATTACCTGAACGTTTGGCAATGCTGAATCCAAAGCAATGCTTTACGATTGCAGAATTGGGTTTTGGTACTGGGCTTAATCTATTGGCAACTTGGGAACTATGGCGGCAGTTACGTCAGGCGCATCCACATTTAGCAACGGCTCGCCTACATTTTATTACGACCGAAAAGTTCCCCATACCACTGACAGATCTGACCCAAATACTAGCCTTATGGCAACAGCGCGCGCCTGAGTTGGCAGCACCAATTTCACAGCTTTTGGCTACCTATCCACCCCTTATCGCAGGCTGTCATCGTTTAAATTTTTATGATGACAACTTGACCGTTGATATGTGGTTTGGTGATGCAGCTGAGAGCTTGGGTAAGTTAGCTAATAAGTTAGCAACGCAACTGGCGAACGCTCCTGCACCTTATGTTGACGCTTGGTTTTTAGACGGCTTCGCACCTTCTTGTAATGAGACACTATGGGCAAAAGACATCTTTGCACAAGTGCAGCGCTTATCTCATCCCACCACGACCGCCGCCACTTATAGCTGTGCCGGTATTGTAAAACGTGGTCTAAAAGAGCATGGCTTTGAGATTAATAAAGTAAAAGGGTTTGGGCGAAAGAAGCAAATGCTAACAGCCGTCATGACGGACGCTATAGAATCAGATGAGCCTCATAGTAACTATACCAACCATCCTGATGGTACTTGTCACATACCTTCTCATAGCGCGGTGATTGGCGCTGGTGTTTCAGGACTATTGACAGCGTGGTCACTAGCTAATCGTGGCATCCAAGTGACTTTATTAGACAAGTCAGCACCGCTAGCTGGAGCATCAGGCAATCCTCGCGCGCTCCTAGCACCGAAGATGACACCGATTCATCATGTCGATGAGCATTTACATACCATAGGTTATCTCTATAGTACTCAACTATATCAACTACTAAATAAGCAAGCAATCAAAGAGAAAACCGCGCCCATACTTGAGCCAACGGGAGCACTAGACTTACTTATCAAAGCCAATATCGGTACAGCGCAAATCGCTGATTACCCTAACCCTATGGCAACCACGCTAAGCAATGAACAAGCAAAGAAAACGGCTGGATTAATAGAACAGGATCTATCAGAAAACCTCTATCTACCGCAGTCAGGATTGGTCAATCCACAAGCATTAAAAGATATCATTCTGACGCATCCGCTCATTAGCTTTCAACAGGTGACAGTTCATGAAATGAGTGAGGCAGACGATGAGGTTGGTATTAAAGGACATAACCAACATAAAGAATCGATATCCATCGCTGCTGATAATGTGATCGTGTGTGCGGCTTTTGAGAGTCATCAGCTGGATAAGCGAATTTTTGATTGTCGTAAAATTCGTGGGCAGCTATCTTGGTTTACACCAACTCCTGAACAGTACGCTAAGCTACCCAAAACCCCGCTCAAGTACAGTGGTTACTGCACGCCTTTCACCGCACAAGTGGGTGACGATGGTTTGAATAATGTAGAGACAGGCCAACCTCAGTTTTTACTGGGAGCGAGCTTTATACGCAATGACATAGACACAAAGATACGCATGGATGAGCATCAGATTAGCCGCGATAAACTGATCACAGCGATTCCTGAAATGGAGGCTATTATTCCAACAGATATGAGCGGATGGCAAGGACGTGCAGGGGTTCGTACCCAAACACCTGACTACCACCCCATCGTTGGACAGTTAAATGATAGTAGACGGATTTGGGTTGTGAATGCAATGGGTGCTAAAGGCTATGCCATTGCACCGCTGTGTGCTGAGGCTTTAGCGGATATGATGATTGGTACATTTTCACCGTTATCAGCAGCGATGCTCGCGCGTCTATCGCCAAACCGTAGGCGTTTACAAGCACCGCTTACTTAAGTGCTTCTTGTAGTCAAAAATGCTAATCATTACCTTCTATTCTAGATTTAACCGAACCAAAAAGCGATTTTCCAGAATCAGACTCAGGTGAGTTTTGATGGGAAATCTTAGCACTATTGTCATTTTTTATAGTGGCTTGAGGCGCGGCTAATGTTCGCATTTGGGTAATATCACGAGTGTTCTTTTGGACAGTCACGGCAGCAAATAAACTCATAGCAAAAGCCATCATATAAAAGCCTTTTTCGCTAAAACTCAAGCTTCCAGCATTCATCAGCCCCATCACAATCAGAGCAATAGACAACCCTAAAGCCGCCCAACTGATTAAATAGTACATGTTTGTCGTTGGAATGCCTTCACTACGATCACGAAGCGTTTTTTGTAAACTAATGGCTGAATAAAGGCCAAGAGCAAGTACTGCAATATAGTAACCTTTTTCGTTTAATAACATGCCCTGTGCGTTCCATAATCCAAATATATACGCCAGCACACCAACTAGCATTACTGCCCAAGAAGTCCCAACATAAGCCGTCGTGGGTTTGTAAGCAGCTAACTGACTCTTAGTAATCATGTCATCGTTCATCGTAGTCCTTAATTAAAAATAAAATAAATACTTGGTAATAAGTTATATTTTTATCGATTTCTGTTTTGCCTTAACATAGCACAAGCATGTTATATTGTAATCTAAAATTATTATTTTAAAT
>NZ_JBQSXG010000174.1:0-5606 GCF_052378005.1 Psychrobacter sp. AOP31-B2-9 | reverse complement strand
GATAAGCCCTTTTTTTATGAAAGATTATAATAACTATTTGCTTGATTTTTGAGTGTTTTCTTTTTGAGTGCTATCTTTTTCAATGGCCTCTTCTAGCTCTTCGCCTTCAAGTAAGGCAAAAGAGGACTCAATAATTTTGTCTGCATCAAGCTGATACTCATACCATTTGCCCATAATACCGGCTAATTCATCAAGACCTTCTTTTCTTAATGCCGAAAATAGTTGAATAGTGCAATTCAAGCCAAGTTCTTTTAGCCTTTTACGAGTATTTAGCAAGGCGTTTTTAGATGCACCGTACTTTAGCTTATCTGCTTTAGTCAACAAGATATGGACAGGTAGTTCGCCATCATTGGCCCAACGTAGCATTTGCTCATCAAAGAATTTTAGTGGATGACGAATATCCGTCATAAGTACCAAACCTGCAAGGCTGGTGCGTGATACCAAATATTCTTCTAGCTCAACCTGCCATTCTTTTTTCATCTCAAGCGGCACCGCTGCGTAGCCATAACCAGGTAAATCAACTAAGCGTCTATCGGCATCACCGATACTAAAAAAGTTAATCATCTGCGTACGTCCAGGTGTCTTAGACGAACGTGCCAATTGGCGCTGATTGGTCAAGGCGTTAATGGCAGAGGATTTGCCAGCGTTTGAACGTCCAGCAAAGGCGACCTCTAACCCCATGTCAGGTGGACAAAGACGAAAAGTAGGTGCTGACATCATAAATTCAGTTTGTTGAATTTTTTGACGGGATTTGGTATTGAACAATGTATGTTCGGTGGCGACGTCTGTAAACGGGGTACTCATAAATGGCTCATTACTCTTCAAAAAGTTGAATATGGTCGTGAATTTTCAGTTAATTGGATGTGAAGGCAGTCGTTTTACGTTACTGACCATTCTATACTATTAGTGGTCTTACTTATTGAAATAACTGTGATTAGCATCATTATATAAATCATAAAAGGTTTTAAGGTTAATAAATCATAACCGTAAGTGAGTAGTGTCCTCAGAAAACGCATTACCAAAGCTCAACTATATTTATCTGTATTTAAATGACATACATTGTTACAATCTTTACTAAGAAATGTCAAAAGGAGGTGTTCTATGTCTTCAATCACCACACTTTTAAGCAAGACTTATTGTCATTTAATAGGTCGCAGTGCTGTATTATTATTAAGCAGTATCATTATGACAGGAGCTAATGCTGCTGATATTGCCACTACCTATGATAACTCATGTGCAGCCTGTCACGATAGTGGGGCGCTAAATGCCATTAAAAAAGGTGATAGTGCTAAATGGCAGCAGCTTATCGAGCAAAAAAGCATGCCAACGCTCATCAATTCCGTTAAAGGTGGTATGATCCAAATGCCTGCGGGTGGACTGTGTGACAACTGCAGTGACGACGACTATCGCAAGCTTATTGAATACATGAGTGAATAGTAGGTTTGTGGCTTCAATAAGATAGTTTGCTCATAAAAATAAAAGCGCTAGGTTTTTACCTTTTTGCGCTTTTTGCTTTTTGTAGTGAGGTGAGCTTACTTAGATTACTTGGACGCTTATATGGTTAGAAAAACTGGTGATGTAACGATTAAGTAGGCAAATGCTACAAAGTCTTGCTATAATAATCGAAAATAAACCCTGATGTTAGTAAGTACTTTCAGACTGTTTGTGTACAAGACCTTAAATTATATACCCACTGTGCTAATTATAGGACGGTTTGTATCAGGCGTCTTATCAGTGCAATCACTCTTAATAATGCTTACGCCGAGCTAGTAGGATTTGTATCAATGAAAAAGTTAATCGCTGCTGCCAGCTTATGCGTTGCAAGTTTCAGCGTACAAGCTGCTATTGTTGTTCCTGAATATGATGTTAATGCTGGTAAGGAAATCGCAGAAACTGTCTGTGCTGCTTGCCATGGTTTAACGGGTGTTAGCGTTGTCCCTGCCCAGCCTAACCTAGGTGGCCAAAACGTAAAATATCTTTACAAACAGTTAGTCAACTTTAAAACGGGCTACCGTAAAAACGGCATCATGCAGTCACAAATTGTTGATTTGTCTCAGCAAGATTTGGCCAATGTTGCAGGTTATTATGCCAGTCAAGCGCCTTGGGGCGTAGGTTTTGGTAATCCTGTAACCAACGAAGAAGCCTCTAAATTATTTTTAGGTGGTGATAAATCGCGTGGCGTCATCGGTTGTGCTGGTTGTCACGGTCCAGATGCGGCAGGTAATACTTGGGCTGCATTTCCAAAGCTTGGTGGCCAACACGCAGCATATATCTCGACTCAGTTGAAACTTTTCCGTGCCGCCGGTCGTGTTGATGATATCGATAGTGATGAGCAAAAACGGATCAATGATGCAGCGAAAGAAGGTGAGATGGGTATGATGCAGACAGTTGCATCGAAACTATCAGATACTGATATTCGTATGTTGTCAGATTATATCAGCGCTATTCATTAATTTATTAATGCTATACATGAGAGCGTAATACCTATTTGGTAGAGGGTATTACTAAGTACTAAATTGTATGTCTTTCATTGTTTGATTATTAAACCCCGATTTCGGGGTTTTTTTATAACTGTTTGCCCCTTATATTGTAGAGAGAGTGTCGCCATAAGCTTGCTTATAGGTGATCATTATCGTTATAAGTTGTCGTTATTCACTTTATATCAAACTTCAAAAGTATAATTAGTCGTGTCAAACACGTTCAGCCTACGAGGCGTAGTACTTGTACTCGTTTTCTTGGCTACTCATATTTTTGTTGATGGTATTAGATCGTTTGGATTTAGATTATGATGATCCGTTATGCTTCTTATTTTATCGCGGCCTTATTACCGTTACTTCTATTTCGCTGGTTTGCACCTGCGTCTATTGGCGAGATTGATTTTTGGTTACTTTGGCTATTAGCAATGGTGTTGGTATCATTGCCAGTCGTTTACGCTGAAATAGCGTTAGCCTATCGTAGTATCGAAGCGCCATTAGCTGGGATGCAAAAGCTGACTCGTGAAGCAGATGCCAGTCCAATATGGCGTAGTTTTGGTTGGTTGGCAGCATTGGTCTCTATTGTTATTGCCGCATTAGTCGTATCTGGTGCTAGTACTGGTATATTGGCGGCATTGGCTGAACTTAATAGCTCACCTGCTGTGCCCGATTTTGCAGTTGCGGCAGGTTTGATGGTTATTGCTTTATTGTTAAGCTTGCTTGGTGTTGCGCCTTTGCCGATTGGACTGGGTTTGATGGTTGTCGGTTTGGTCTTGGGTGTGGCAAGTGGTTTGCCTAATATTGATTTTGCTATGACCGACATCAGTTTGAGTGAATGGGCACGTGCAGTCGCACTAGCACTCGTCAGTGTTGGCGCAGGAACGGGTTTATACTGGTTTGGTCAAAACCTAGTAACCAAAAAGACGGCCACAGCGGTAGACGTAGACAATTATAATGCGCAAAATCCTGTACGCAGTCATGCAAAGGGTGAGTATCGTGCAACCAGATTGGTATTACCGATTTGGATATTGCAGTTGGCCGTTGGGGTGATTGCGCTGTTTATTAGTGGAGTGGCGTTGCCACCGATTGGCAAGCTGTTATATTGGATAGGAGTGCTATTCGTAGTTAGCTATTTGCTACACTATAGTACTCAACAGTTAGCACATAAATTTGGGTTGTTGATCAGCTTAGGCTTAACCTTGGTGCTCGCATTAGTGCTAGTAGTTGCTATCCCAACTATGTGGTTGGTTAGTATTTTGGTCGTTATTAGTAGCGTGACAGTATTATTGTTATCAATATTTGCTGGTTGGCAGATGAAAATAAGTCATCTGCGAAAATCGTTGAACTTTGGCAATGAAGCATTTTATAACTTATGGCGGATAGCGATACGTTTGGTAGTACCAGTCGCATTGTTGCTAGCTTTGACAGGTTGGATGATGCAGTGGATAAGCTAATAACAGAAAGCAGTAGTGTTGATACAAATAACGTTGATACTAAGAATGAGGTTTGGCAGCCTGAGCTGATGACCGTGTATTTGGCCTATGCTGAAGATGAGCTGCGTCAGCACTATATAGCGTTACAGGTCAGCCATAACACCAGTTTGTATGATGTACTGAAGCAAGCAGGCTGGCTGGTACAGTTTCCAGATTTAGCAAGGTGGTGTGATGAGGTAATGGATGTGGCTACACCGGCAGCAAGGCGTTGGCATATAGGTGTTTATTCACAAAAACAACCACTTAGCTATCGCCTACAGCCGTTTGACCGTATCGAAGTATATCGTAGCCTAAGCGCTGATCCCATGTCTCAGCGCAAGAATAAATCTCAAGGTTAAGTGTGTAACTGGCAAAACCAGTTGGCTGTTATTTTTATGAAGCTGGAAGGCTTTCTATGCCTTCGATGCGACTGACCAAACCGTTGTCATCAAAATAAACAATTAAATGCTGACTGGCATTTTTGACGTCAGCGATACCATTGCGGCTGCCTTCTGTCCCTGCTTTATAGTCGTAAATATAGTCCCAACGTTTAGGCTCAAGGGTGTCTTTAATGGCTGGGCTACCAAGAATATAGAGTACTTGATTTTGATTCATACCTACTTGCAGGTTTTGCGCTTGCGCCTGAGTAATGGCAGTGCCTTGTGGCAAATCAATCTTATAAACACTCAATAATGAGCAGCCAGACATAGCAACAGTAGCGCTAAGCATACTGGTGATGACAATCTTGCGTAATGTGCTTGTAAGGCTTAACGAACGAAAAGTTAATGTCTTTATCATGGTAAGATGACTCATAAGAAATGAATTAGGCGCAGCCAAAGTTGCATAGTGCTCGTTTGACCGATAATCTTGGACAAATGATACGTCATTTACTTGCAATTTCCTACCACTTACGACATTATTTACCAAATGCTAACTGAGTAATGATATCATTTATATTTTAAATTCATATACTTGCATAGAGAATATTTGCAGAATAATAGGTTAGGAATTCACTCAGAGTAAGTCAGTTTGTTATTGTTCAAATGCTTTTTATACAATAAAAATAACCGCTGATGCTTATTTATTTTATATTTTTGGTTCTTTATTTGCTAAGACTGTCACAGTCAGAAGGGATATTATGGCTTCTTTTACCAATCAAGATTTACGTAAAGCTGGATTAAAGGTCACGTTACCTCGTATCAAGATTTTAGAGCTACTCGAAAGTGCAGCGTTGCATCACATGAGTGCAGAAGAGGTCTATAAAGCGTTGATTGAACAAGGTGAGGATGTGGGGCTTGCGACTGTTTACCGAGTGCTAACGCAGTTTGAGCAAGCTGGAATCGTCGAGCGTCACAACTTTGAAAATAATTTGTCGGTATTTGAGATTACCCAAGAAGGCCATCATGATCACTTAGTTTGTGATGTGTGTGGAAAAATCGTAGAGTTTCATAATGAGGCGATTGAGGCGGAGCAATTAAAAGTAGCAGCCGAGCATGGCTTTAAATTATCAGGTCATTCCTTAGTGCTGTACGGTATCTGTGATGACCAAGAATGTAAGGATAGTGTAAAGTAGTTATATTTCAATGGTTATCTCCGATTTTTGATGGCTACCTAAGAGTATTGGCTCAGATAAATGTTGTTTTTATGCCTTGTATCAAAG
>NZ_JBQSXG010000173.1:0-5654 GCF_052378005.1 Psychrobacter sp. AOP31-B2-9 | reverse complement strand
CAATGACATGTCTAGTGACAGTAGCACCACAGATCAAGTGATGCAGTCCATGTTATCTTCGCTGCCTACTGATAATTTGAGTACGGATCAGCGCCAACGTTTAGAAGATATTGTCAGTAAATATAGTAAAGAGATGACAGATGATAGTAATAGAACCACTATGAATCAAAAAATAGTCGATGTATATGTCCAGACTGCTAAGCAGCATTTTAATCAAGAAGAAGTCGATGCGCAGATAGATTTTTATAGTAGCAAAACGGGCCAAAGTATCATTGATAAACAGCCTGATATGATGAAAGACTATATGACACAAATAATGCCTATTGTTATGGAGTCTACTATGGAAAAGGTACAAGATATTACGCCGAGAATGGTCGCAGATATTAAAGCCCTTAAACTTGAAGAGTAGCTTAGATTTTTTTAATAAATAGTTTTATCTGTCTAAAATATTGTTAATCACAAAAACTACAAGCATAAAAAAGGTCGCCACGTTTGGCGACCTTTTTATATTTTAAATTTACGTTTCAAACGTTCAGTAAGTTGTCTGCTCGTTGCTTATTAGAGCTACTCACTGAAGTTACTTACTAGGAGCATTCGCACCGATGAACCATGCATCTTTATCGATAATGCGACTGGCTTCTGTAAATAGATCAGCGGTGTCTTCATCACCTGCATCACCAGCGGTAGCAATGGCTTTTCGTAGCGTTTCGGCCACTTTTTTATAGCGGCTAGTTAACTCACGCACATGTTGATTAACTTCGGTAATATCGGTTGGGTAATCGTCTAGGATTGACTCTTTCACGACACGGCTTGCCAAACCGTTTGGCTGACCACCTAGGATTACGATGCGTTCAGCGATAGTATCTGACACTTCAAGGATACGCTCTGATGTTTCATCTAGCAATTGATGCACGCCGATGAAACCTTTGCCTTGTAGGTTCCAATGACATTGTTTGCCATCTAATGTTAAATCAATAACGTTAGCCAAATTTGCATTTAGTAGTTTTACCATTTCACTGGCAGTTTCGTCTGATATTCCACTTGCGTAACGTTCTCTCATGACTTACTCCGTTATATTTTAATTTAATTTGATGTGTCACTTTTTCTTATTGGTTTATCTATAATGGTACTGCGTTAGCACTGATATTTATAACTGACAGTGCTTGTTGATTCGTTATAAATAATAGCAGCTTAAATGGTTATTAGAACCCTCAAGCGTTAGGCTTTGTTGAGTGGTCGTGTAAAAGGTTTGTTAAGCATGAAAAGCTTTGTAAAAATAAGTGCTTAATTTATACAGATTGTATCGTCAAATCAGTTGGTAATAATTTTGTGATAAAGGCATCATATTCTTCGCCAAGCGGTAAATCTGTATTTGCTATTAATACACGGCGTTGCGTAATGGTTGAGCTGTTGCTCTTAGGGTTAAAGCCAGTCTTATTGACTTCTGTAAAATATATACCTGTCCCACGTTTTTGCCAGTTGGGGAGTTCGTTATAGTTAATACCGTGCTGATAAAGGAGTTCGTGCTTGTCTTTTAACGCCTTACCTGCCATTTGCTTTGTCGCCGAATTGGCGTCTATACCTTGCTTACGCAATAACCAGTAACAGTGAGCATTTAGACTATTGCGATGAGCATCTTCTTGCCGCCATCGAAAGTACTGTTGCACTAATGATGTATTGGGTAGTTGTGAGACTCTAGCGTCAAAACTTGCTAATTGTCCATGAGTAACACTGAAGAAGCCACTGGCTTCACCTGCCAGTACTGAATTAATTTTACGAATTTTGCGTTTAAATGTGTCTTCTGTAGGATGAAGTAATAATGATATCTCGTCACTCTGGGTATAGCCATAAATGATATTGAAGCCGCAGCTCATTAGGTGCTTTGTAGTGGCTACCATTAACTCATGAAAACGAGTGTCAAAAGGAGCATCAAGTTGCCAAGTCTCTTTTGTTTTTTTGGTAAAGCCGCGTCCATCTAAACGTACAACAACAAACATCTCTGGCATAACACAAAGGTCATGAGCAGTCTCGTACACTCGTAGGCGAGTATCTAACTCTTCAAAACGCATAAATCTCTCAATAGTAATTGATGAATAGTGTGCTCGGTAAATAAACGGCTTAGTAAACTGGGTTTTCCAAATTTTCTGTGATACGAAAACTATCATGGCCGACAGTTACCGTAAATATTTTATTAAAACCTTCTTCAAAGTAGGGGCGTTGCATCTTCTTAGCCGTACCTTTGACGCCAACCTCAGGAACTTTTGCTTTGCCTGTACGATTGTTATTACGTACTAAGGCGTCTTTAAATGGACAGTCAAAGTAATAGGCGATAACGGTAAAGTTTGCTGCTTTTGCCGCGCGGATATAGTCGGCACGCTCTGCCGATGTTGCGTTGGTCTTATCAATGACTACTTGAGTTTTAGTGGCAAGACAAGCTTCAAAGAGTCGCTGCAATCTGTGATTGGTATTGAGCATATCTTTGTTTAAGCGCAAATGGCTGTGAAAAAACTGGCGCTGATAAAAGGTGGATTTTCCAGCACCTTGGATACCAATAAACAGAATAAGTTGCATAGAGCTATAAAGCCTTAGTTGTCATAAAATATTATCATATTTCTTAACCGTCTTAATTGCTACCTTTATCCGCAAAACTATTAAACAGATGCTGGGTTAACTTATAAAGCGTACCTTAAACCTTGTGGTGGTTGATTTTTTTATCGCAAATCATTTGATTCTTAAGTTTTAAATTAATACGAATTAACAGTATTTTAGCTAAAGGACAAGTCTCATGCTTGTCCTTTAAAAACCAACCCTCAGACCCCATATTGTTATAAACATCTAGAATAAGAAATCTATTATGCGAATGCCTGAACCGCGCTCATCGCGTCAGTTAAATCAATTGGCCACTCAGCTTCAAGGCGAAGCTGAAATTAGTGGTGTCAATGCGTCAGGGACGCAAATATCAAGTCGTGCCTTTGAGATGGTCACTGATTTTGAGCCAGCAGGTGACCAGCCGCAAGCGATTAAAAAGCTGGTCAATGGTATCAACTCCGATATGGATGAGCAGTTGCTATTGGGTGTGACCGGTTCTGGTAAAACTTATACCATGGCGAAGGTTATCTCTGAGACGCAGCGTCCAACCATTATCATGGCGCATAACAAGACACTTGCGGCTCAGTTATATGGCGAGTTTAAATCGTTTTTTCCTAATAATGCGGTTGAATATTTCGTCAGTTATTATGACTACTATCAGCCTGAGGCTTATGTTGCGGCAAGTGACACCTTTATCGAAAAAGACAGTGCCATTAATGATCATATTGATCAGATGCGTCTGTCAGCCACGCGTGCTCTATTAGAGCGTCGTGATGCGATTATCGTTGCGTCAGTATCTTGCATATATGGCTTGGGTGATCCTGAAAGTTATCTAAAAATGCTATTGCATGTCGTTGTGGGTGATAAAATAGACCGTACGGCGACGATTAAACGTCTGGTTGAAATGCAATATATGCGTAATGAATTGGATTTTGAACGTGGCACGTATCGCTTGCGCGGAGAGTTGCTAGATATCTATCCTGCTGAGTCTGAACAACTGGCAGTTCGTGTGCATTTATTTGATGATGAAGTAGAGAAGATTACTTGGTTTGATCCATTAACGGGCAAGACGGTACGTAGTGTGCCGCGTATTACCATTTATCCAAAATCGCACTATGTAACCCCGCGTAACAAGCTAGAAGCTGCCAGTCATACCATACGCGAAGAGCTAGAGCCACGATTGGAGTACTTCCGCGAAAACAACAAGCTGATTGAAGCGCAGCGTCTCAAAGAACGTACTCAATATGATCTTGAGATGATACAGCAGCTCGGCTACTGTAACGGCATCGAAAACTACTCGCAGCATCTCTCTGGTCGTCCTTCAGGGGAAGCGCCGCCGACGTTATTTGATTATATTCCAGAAGATGCATTACTGTTCCTTGATGAGTCACACGTGACCGTATCGCAAATTGGCGCGATGTATAAGGGCGATAGATCACGCAAAGAAAACCTAGTCAACTACGGCTTTCGTTTACCAAGTGCGATGAATAATCGTCCGATGAAATTTGAAGAATGGGAGCGCATCAAGCCCAAGACTATCTACGTGAGTGCCACGCCAGCGTTATATGAGTTAGAGCACAGCGAGCAAGTCGTTGAGCAGGTCGTACGGCCAACGGGTTTAATTGACCCTGAGATTGAGATACGTCCTGTATTGACGCAAGTTGATGACGTGTTATCAGAGATTACCAAACGCCGTGAAAAAGATGAGCGTGTATTGATTACTACATTGACCAAGCGCATGTCAGAGGATTTGACCAGTTATTTAAAAGAGTACGATGTCAAAGTCGCCTATCTGCATTCAGATATTGATACCGTCGAGCGTATGCAGATTATTCATGAGTTACGTACAGGCGTGCATGATGTGCTGGTTGGTATTAACTTGCTGCGCGAAGGTTTGGATATGCCTGAAGTGTCGCTGGTAGCGATATTTGATGCTGATAAAGAAGGTTTCTTGCGTTCTGAGCGTTCACTTATTCAGACTATTGGACGAGCAGCGCGCCATTTAAATGGTAAAGCCATTCTGTATGCTGATCGCATCACCAATAGTATGCAAAAGGCGATAGACGAGACCGATCGTCGCCGTGAAAAGCAAATAGCCTTTAATATCGAAAATAATATTACACCGAAGGGTGCGCGCCGTAGTATCACGGATAAAATCGATACCGGTGACGATAATAATGCTAATGACAATCAGGTAATTCCAATCAAGAGTAACCTGCCTGATGTGGATATCAGTATTTTACGCAGTCCTGATTTGCTGGCCAAAGAAATCAGTCGCCTTGAGAAGCAGATGAAGCAGATGTCGCGTGACTTGAAGTTTGAGGATGCGGCGAAAACGCGCGACAAAGTATTAGAATTGAAAGCACATTTAATCTAAGGTGTGAGTTGGCTTTTACTGAATATTAGAGGAGATGAGTCGCATATTCTGTGGCTCATTTTTTATGCATCGTTTGCTATAATCAATAAAGTTTAAGTAACAGTGAAATCGGGTTTTACCAACATTAAACGCAGTTTTACACATTACCCCTTAACAAACATCCGTCCTTCTAATACGATAAGCAAACACAGCGTATAGCTGTCTTTGGTTCATCAAGATCAAAAAATATTAGATAATAAGGACATAATTATAATGGACGTTAAAGCATTATTTAAGAAGGGCATAGAAAAACAATTACTCGATGTAGATGACTATATATTTAAGCCGGAGCTGATAGAGATGACGGTTGAGGAAGGGGAGTTGACCTGCGTGCTAAACAGTGATGGTAGTGTCAATATTTTCTATACTAAGGCAGGAATCACTGACGTCAGAGCTGCGGCTCGAAAGCACCCTTTTACTTCTTTTTCTACTGAGCTACATCATGGAATTTACGATGACGTCATCGACGATGTAGTAGAGAATGTAAATGATATTATAGACAGTCACTCTAAGTATTTCCGTCGCAGCAAAGTTTTATCTACTACACCAGCTTTAGGCGGTGGTGATGCTATCATTACAGAAGCTGATAAATATTAGAGACTGGATCTAACCGATTTTGATAAAAAAAGGCCAGATTATCACTGATAAT
>NZ_JBQSXG010000172.1:0-5713 GCF_052378005.1 Psychrobacter sp. AOP31-B2-9 | reverse complement strand
AAGCTTTAGTGAGCATGTTCCATCGTTTCTTGACTCATATCGTGCATACTATGATCCATACCGTCATGATGGGTCTCATCATCAGATGGCATCATATGATGGTTGCTATGGTCCATAGTGTCACTCATATCCATATGGTCTCCATGCATATGAGACATATCATGCCCACCATGCATAGTGGACATTGCTATTGGTACGACAGCGATAGCCAAACCGGATATTACCATGACAGCGCCATTTAGTTGTCTTAAGCGAAAACGCCCAATTTTGTCACGCAACCAACCAACTGTTTCGTGAGTAGCAACTAGCATAGGTACTGTACCTAAACCAAAAACGAACATAAGTGCTGCGCCACTTAATGGGTTGTGAGCAACAACTGCAATCAGCAGAGCGCCATAAACTAAGCCACAAGGTAAAAACCCCCAAAGTAAGCCAGCGGTTAGGGCACGTGGAAAGGTGTTTAGTGGAAATACTTTTTGGCGAAGTGGGCTCAGGTATTGCCAAAAACGCATGCCAAAACGCTCTAACTTATTTAAAAATGGTGCGCCAAGCATAGTCACACCAACAAATACTAATACCAAGCCTAATAAGATGCGCGGTAGACTATTTCCCATCATTAAAGGTTTGAGTACAGTAGTACCAATCAGTCCAGCGATTAAGCCTAAAAATGCATAACTGGTCAAACGACCTAAATGATAGGTGGCGATAAGGGCACGGCGTTTAGCAGGGCTGGCATCTTTCATTGACAATCCAAACGCTGTCACAAGACCACCACACATGCCCAAGCAATGCGGTGAGCCAAAAAAACCCATTAGTAATGCCGCAATGAGTAATGCTGTAGTCATGGGTTGCTTCTCCTAAAAATAGTAACAGACGAACCTAATTAGATGATGGGTATACGATAAAAACATAGCCGTAAGTCATGTATAGATAAGATAACTTAAGGCTAGATTTTTGGATTATTATCAGTATTACTCATTTCATCATGAGCTGTATCAGTAGGTGTTGGGTGATCATGAGCTTGTATGGTTTGCCTACGCTCTTGACGATCATCTAGTATAATGCGCTGTGATGCGTTGTCTAGATCTTCAAATTGGTTTGACTTTACAGCATAGCGTACCGCCCAAATGGCAACCACAAATAACATAAGACTTAGTGGAATTAATAAGAATATACTGAGCATAAAATGTCTCTTAAATTGCAATTTCTTTGGGCATTATACACCTATTATGAATGTGGTGATGGTTTGTGATGATGAATGTAAAGTGATAGATAGCGAGGACAATGACAATATAGTATGCACTTTACACATGTGCCTAGATTTATTCACTAGATGTCTTTGTCACACTCCCTCTAGGCGTTAATAGTTGCTGTGACGTAACCTCTTGGGCCTGACGACAGTCCATCTGCGGACGTATCACATCACGTAAATAGGCAGCGACTTCATAAACAGCACGTCTTGAATGCGTTAAGTTCTGTGCCGGTTTTTTCCAATCACGGTTGACGGGTAAAGGCGCATCTATTGGTGTGCTATTGATGCCATTAAGCGCAAATTGTCTACGAGCCCGTGCCATATGATAGCTGTCAGTAATCAAATAAACATGTTGTAGTGGAATACGTTTGGCAGTAAAGCGTGCATTTTCGCAGGTATTCATACTGGCATTTTCGCTTATTAATCCATCGATACCGTGTTCGATAAGCCATTGACCAAGCCAAGGCGCTTCAGCACCACTGAGTACGATGGGCAGGGGTAAGTCGTGATATGCACCAGCAGCAGTTTGGGCACGATTGAGACTATAGCTGTTGAGTATGATTTGATTGTTATGGTCATTGGTGAGTCCACCACCTAATACCACGTAAGCGGTAGGAGGTGAATTCATGGCCGTCCCAGATATATGAGGTAGGGGTAGGAGCGTAAACAAATACACAATCGATTGTGAAAATAGTGGTGTAAACAAACTGATTATGATGAGGATAACGGTTGTTGAACCAAGCAAAAAGGTGATGTTGATAATATGAAATAGCCTCATCATACGTTCAGCTGAGCGTAAGTAATACCGCCATAAACGTTTAGATAGTAGCCGCTTAGACCATGAATATTTAGGTCTCATGCTCGTCATACCTTATAGAGCCATCGGTATTTACCCAAACGGGTTCACGTGATAGCTGAATGGCAAATTTATCATAGACTGTATTGGCGATATATCGCTGAGCTGTTGCTACTTGTTGTTGGGTTGCTTGTTGGGGCTTATGATTGGTAAGTACCAATGCTTGCTGCTGATGAGTGACGATTGGGGCAACACCACCGCCTTTTAACCCCGCATGCTCAATGAGCCACCCAGCCGCGACTTTCACCTGATTGTCAGCCATGGAATAGCCAACCATCGTAGGGTAGGTGTTTTTTAAGGTGGTAAATTGCGTTTTCTCGATAATCGGGTTCTGGAAAAAACTACCACAATTGGCCAGATTTTTGGGATCAGGAAGCTTTTGCTGGCGAATCTCTATAATGGCGTGCATTACGTCCATAGGCGTCGCTTGTGTGCGGCCTTGCTGTTCAGCGTAGCGTTGTGCTGCTGCCTGTACATCACCATAATCAGCTAAAATTCTGCTGGCATCTGTATGTAATCTGAACCCCACACGGCTGATAACCCATGTATTTGGTGCGCGCTTAAACATGCTGTCGCGATAGCCAAATTGGCAGTCATTAACCGTCAATTGATGCCATGTTTGGGTGGGCAAGTGATAGGCACGTACGTATTGTAAGTGGTCTTCTAATTGGACACCGTACGCACCGATGTTCTGTACAGGCGCTGCACCAGCCAGCCCTGGTATCAGTGCAAGATTCTCTAGCCCATACCATCCTTGACTGACCGTATGTGTCACCAGGTCATGCCAGTTTTCACCAGCCATCACTTCAATATCGACATGACTGTCCGTTTGAGCCATCAACTTAATACCGCGCATCTGTGGTTGCAGTACAATAGCATCTAGCTGAGCTGGCAGTAGCACATTGCTACCACCTGACAGTACCAATAACGGCTTCTGTTCAGCGTGGTTCTTTACATAACCTGCCATGAACGTATTAAGCTGCACCTCGTCCGTCAATGTCACGACCGTATCGGCGATACAGGCTAATGCCATAGTGTTGCTATGTGACAAATCGACTGAATGACGTTGTAATACGTTGGCTGGCAAGTCAGTGTTAGCCAGATTAGAGTTTAGGTCAAGGCGAGAAACTGAGGTCATAACATAGCCTATAGGGCAAATAGATAATAATTTACATGATGCTCATCATAGAGGATGCAAGATGTAAAAATAGGGGCGATACAGCTTTTAGCGTTAGCGAGCTTTCCAACTTTCAATCCAAGCTTGTGCACTTGATTCTATACGCTTAATGACTTCTTCAAACATATCTTCACCGCCTTTGTAAGGGTCTGGCACGTCATCGCCACCATAAGTTGGATCTTCTTCGCTGAATAAAGCCAGCTTGGCGCTATTACTCTCAGTATCTGCTAAGTCATTCTCAATGGCTTGTAAGTCGGCTAAGTTTTGGGCATCCATTGCTAGGATTAAATCGAAATTACGAAAGTCATCTTCGTTTACTTGGCGGGCAATCAGTTTGTTGATTTTATAGCCATGAGCTTTGGCATGACGTTGCGCGCGTTCATCAGGTGCATGACCAATATGCCAGTCACCAGTACCTGCAGAATCAACTTTTATGGATAATCCGGCAATGGCTGCTTGCTGGCGAAAAATCTCTTCAGCTGTTGGAGAGCGACAAATATTGCCTAAGCAAACCAATAATACAGATGATGGCGTACAGGTTTTCATTATCATAGTATGACCTTGTAGAACAAAAAAACATGCGATAAGAGACCAGCATTATTAGTACGGCTTTTATCAGCATGTTATTGAGTAGGTAAATCGGCTGTCATCGTAACGATTAATGCTTAGAATGGCAAGAGTATAGCCTAAACAATATGATCATCTGATACAGTAATGTTTATAACAATAATCATAAAAACAATATTCATAGCAGTACTTTTTATATGATTTCGCCATATGGTCATCTTCACGTCATGCTGGTTATATCTGCGCTTAGTGCTCTTATATTTAAATTGTCTTTTGTTATTTACTATTGATTGTTTTTGAATCGTTGAAGATCGCGGCGCTCTTTTTTGTTGGGTTTGTTATCAGGGCGTGCAAGATTGGCAAGTTTGCGCTGTTCTGCATAATAAGCACGGCGGTTTATACTTTCTTCAGTTTCTGAATACAATATTTCGGCAGCTGTGGCATTACCACGCTGTGCGCTCAAGGCTTCGACGATGACGGTCTTTTCTGTCATGGCAGTTGCCGAGCCTTGGCGAATGGTTAGCTCATCACCGACCGAAATCTCTTTACTGGTTTTTACGCGGCTACCAGCATAATGTACACGTCCACTTTCGATGGCTTGCTTGGCAAGGGTGCGTGTTCGATAAAACCGTGCTGCCCATAACCATTTATCAAGACGTATTTTAGTCAGTTCTTGATTTTTATTATCCTTGTTATTTTTCATAAAAGTAACTCTATTTTTATTTAAGTTTATTTAAAATGAGATTAGGGCATATTTTCTGATTTCAAATAAGCTTTTAAGTTGGCAAGCATAACGAGCTTAGGTTAACGATTATTATGGTTTGTAACCTTGACGGCCATTGCTGTGGCTTCATTTGTATTTAACGCTTTCAAGCCACTTATTACTCCTGAGAGGTTTTCTGCTGTTTCGTTTTGGCTCAATTTAAATTGAGCCTGTATGGATTCTATGTTGAGTTTAAAACCAATTGTGCCTTGGCACATAGCATCTATATAAGTGATGGGAGCATCTGCTAATGACCAAGGGTTGTCTGAGATGATTTCTTGCTGCGCGGTCATGGTTGCTAGTATCCATTTCAGCGTATCAGTGTCATGCAGCAACTCGATTTGAGATTGGATATGCACACTTTGATAGTTCCACGTGGGGACTTTTTTATGGGTCTTTGCTTTACTGATATACCAGTTGGGACTGATGTAATGCCCGGAATTTTGAAAGATGACTAACCATGAAGTATCTGGTAACACGTTTTGATAAATAGGATTTTTGCGACCCAAATGACCATACAGACATCCGTATTCAGAGAAAGGGTTGTCGCTATGCCAAAACAGAGGTATATGACAGGCTTCGATACCATCCTTGGTTTGGGCAATCAATGTAGCTAATGGGTGGGCTGTGATAAAATCAATAATGTTTTCTAGGTCTTCTTCGGCGAAAGTTGTAGGAGTATGCATTGTATTCTCATTTTATGTTTGATAAAAATCAGTTACACCACTGCTGCTCACAGGGTACTCCATCATGATTACCATCCATTTTAGTGTTAGGACAGTGTTGTATAAAGTAGGTTGCTTCGGCGCATGAGGTCATTTGAGAGCAATGCTGTCGCCCGTCACATGAAAAGCTTTGTGTGGTTACTGGTTGTGACGTTAATGTTGGGTTTACTGTCGAGGCCGATGCTGAACCGAGATCAACGTAGGTTGGCGCTATATCCTCAAAGTCAGTAGATGTAAAAGTGGAGTTAGTCGAAATATCAGATGTAACATCAGAGGTCGATGTACTTATTGAGTTTTTGGGTTTGATAAGCCTATATCCTACAATTACTAACACTAGCAACAATATGAATACCAAAATTTTTTTTAACACTAT
>NZ_JBQSXG010000171.1:0-5798 GCF_052378005.1 Psychrobacter sp. AOP31-B2-9 | reverse complement strand
CAGTAGCAATGTTAGGTGATGGTCAGATAGTTGAAGGAACGTTAGATGAACATGGACGGACTGGTCGGTTGATGTCAATGGAGTCTCAAGAAGTTGAGGTATTAGTAGGATACTTAGATAACTGGAGTGTAGAATTTGATACAGAACATGAAGAGCCTGAGACTATTGATGAAGTAGAGTTCGAATACTCAGACGCAGAATGTGCTTGTAATGCGCCCGCAGAAGATATCGCTTTTTTAGAGGATGAAGAATAATGTCAAATAGTCAAAAAAAGCTTACTGCATGGTTTGTATTGCTTGATGCGCAAAGCAAAGTTCTGAAAAATATTGAATACAAGGTCACAGCAGTTAACAGTAATGAGGAAGAGGAACACGTCGTTAAAGGTAAAACTAATAGTAAAGGGGCAACTTATGAGTTTGTTAAACCTATCCATACTAAGCTTTGTCTTTATGTAAAAATAGGAACTAAAGACTTTAAAAAAGCTGGAAATATATCGTTACCACCAGTTAAAGAAAATAGACTTAAAATTAAGGCTAAAATCAGTGCAGTTTTAATTGACTCAAAACTAAAAAAACATGGCAACGAAGCAGGTAGTATCAAGCGTAAAGATTACAAAGTAGTTACAGGTGATACCTTAGAAAGTATTGCTAAAAAACATAACACGGACATTGCAACATTAAAGCGTTTGAATCCAAAAATAAAAAGTATTCATAAGATATTCGCAGGTCATTGGTTAAAAGTCCCAGTTCAAATCGGTGATGTCGGCAAAGAAACGGAAGATAAGCCTTCTCCATCAGTTTCGACGAAGCCGCCTGCTACAAAAACTAAGGGTAGTGAACCTGTAGATTCAGAGCAACCCTGGTACGATAAAGCTTGGGATAGTGTTAAAGATATTCATGATGAAGCAGACGCTATGATTGATAGAGCAGAAGAAGCTATCAAGGATGGGCAGCAAAAAATAATAAAAGGAACACTTGAGGCGATGGAAAGTGTCACTGATGCAAGTGAGAAGTTATATGACACATTATTTGGTGATAAGGAGGATACTACACCATCTAATACCAATCCTACCCAAAATAAGGGTAAAGTTGATGAACCCAAATTAGATGTGAAGAAAGAAACCGGTAATAATCAAAAGGGGAACCCTGTCGAACAAATTACCTATGACAGTGATACGACTGTTTATCATATTTATTTTGATGGACGTATAGAACGTCAGCACCCCAAAGCAGAAAAATATGCTGCATTCGTTTATTACGATGAAGGTGGCAGTAAACACTATTTAGGGAAAACTAAATATATTAAAACGCCACGTTACGGTGGAGGAAAAGATGTATATTTAGTTAATATTGGTGGAGATAGTGAAAGTAGTAAATATGATGGCAGTCAGATTGATGACAATAATATATCATCAGTTGAAAAAGAGAAAAGATTGTCAAAATATAGAAAAGGCAAAGTCAGCTATAATATATTTATGAATTCTAAAGAGTATCAACGCTATTATTTGTCTGGGGTTGCGATGGCTACATTTTTAGGAGCGCTATGTAAATTAGGATATGATGATATCTCTTTTAACGGAGCTAGTAAAATTGACGGAAGCCCTGGCCCTAGTAGTAGTCATACTAATGGTAAATGCATTGATATAAGATATCTTAGAAAAGACAAAAAAGCTTTAGAGATGATATTAGACGATCATAATTATGATTCTCAATATGATCATGAGAGAAACATAAGACTTGTTAATACTATGCATGAGTTTGGTTGGGGCAAAAGAAAAAGACCTGACAATTCAATAGTAAAAATGCTTAGTGTATATTTTACTAATCCTAAAGCAGGTATAAATAAGAGTTATATTTTGCCACATTGTGGACCTTATCGAGGGCATGATAATCATCTCCATCTTCAAGGATTAGTAGCAGATATTAAAGATATTGATGTTATTCATAAAGAACCTGAAAACGAGAATGTTCAACCTACAGATGACTGTACAAAGAAATTTCATAGAGTATCTAAAATTATTCTTCGTCACGAAGGTGGTTATGTTGATGATCCGACTGATAAAGGCGGTAAAACAAATATGGGTATTGCGTGGAAAACATGGTTGACATATGCTAAATCTGATTTAGGTCTTGAGCCAACTAAAAATAACTTAAAAAATATAACATCTGAACAAGCTGAGATCATTTATCGTAAAAGGTATTGGGAGCCTAAAGGTTTTTGTAAAGTTGAAAACGACAAGGTTGGTTTAATGATATATGATTGGTCAATTACTTCGGGTGGGGCTGGAAAAGAGGTTCAAAAATTACTTACTAACGAATTCAAGCAAGACGTTGGTATTATTGATGGCGCTATCGGATCCAAAACTATACAAGCCGTAAACAATGTTGAGAATCAAAAACTATTACTAGAGAGAATAGCGGCTATTCGAAGAGAATATTACCATATGCTTGTAAGACAGAGACCTAAAAATAGTAAATATATTAAAGGTTGGCTCAATAGAGTTGAAAGTTGTTTGAATGCTAATATTTGAAACTTAGTCCACAGTATTTTACACAATTAGATTAATTTGTGACAAAGAGTATAAGGAATCAACTATGACTGTTTTTAAAAAATTGATTGTATTATCATTTTTAATATTACTTCAATCCAGTTGTAGTTCAGAAACGGTCAATCATCAACAAAATAATATCTTAACTACCTCTAATCAGTCAGACAGTCGCAACTACTCACAGTATCTCGGTAAATGGAGCGTCGATACTTACGACTCTAATCAGGAACCTATCTCGTCTTTATCTGTAGATATAGATGACTTATCTACATCCAATATTGAAGGTAAATATTGCTATATTAGTAGGTATGGTAAGAAAATTGACTGTCTTAACGATTTTCAAGGCTTTGCTATAGGTGATAATCAATATTTAATAACATTTGATAGTTCATTCGATAACATACAAGGCAAAGCAATTTTAACTTTAGAAGAAAAAAAAGTAATTTGGATGCTTAAAGAGTTTCCTGCTGACTTAGGTGTTTCTGCTCGTAAACATGCAATATTACTTAAAGATAAAAATCAACAAATATCCAAAATAAATGCAGATTCAGAATTACATGCTATAGAATATATTATAAATGTAGAAAGAGCTTTTATATATAAGCAGCCTAATATTAATTCTAAGACTTCATCATATTTTATAGCAGGTGATGAGATTGAGGTACTATCTACTAAAGATGATTGGGTAGAGACTTCTTATCTAAAGGGTTCAAAGACAGGTTGGTTACGTCTTAAAGATCTCGAAGAAAAAAAATATTCCAACTCAACGCCCAAAGAATTGACTAGTAGTAAAATAAAGAATGCATCAGAAAGTATTCAGCTGGTTAAATCTAATCAAAAAAAATATGTTTTAAACAAAGATGGTATTAGTAATATTTCTCTAGGACAAAAGTTTAAACCGAATGAATTTACTAAATTCGAGAGTCAGTTAGAAGGTGTTGATAACTGTTTCCTCGCAAACTCTAATCTGTATCCAGATCATCAATACTCACTATCTTTTCAGTTTTTTGGTGATCTGTTAACTGGTGTCAGTGTCTCTAAAGGTGGTACTACCAATTTTGATAGTTTTACATCATATATGGGTGTCAAAATTGGAGATACTGTTGAAACGGTAATGAAGCTACACAACAAGCAGCCTGACGAAACATTGGATAGTCCACATACTGATGATCCTATTTTTATATATTGGACTGATAGTTCTAAAAAGATAGGCATGCGCTATGATACTGTAAATGGAGAAGTATCAAGCATGAGCCTTAACTATAATCCATATATTCGTTATTTTGAAGGCTGTGGTTAATGGGTAAGTTTTAATTATTAGAAAGTTAAGAGGATATATATGCTTATAAGATTATTAATATTACCTATCTTGCTAACCTTATTTTTAGCATCTTGTGCTGAAAAAATAAACAATAATGATTCAGGTGACCTCAAAGCCACAGAAGTGCAAAGTAATTTCAAGAAAAGTAGTGATGTAGAACCTATTAGAACCAATACTGTCAGCGATAAAATTATTACAGCGAGTGGTACTAAAAACTTTACTCTACTCGATACTATTGAAGATATTGAATCTAAATTAGGTATGTCTTTAAATTTAGAGCACACTATCAATGAGTGCTCTATGGATAGTAGCAACTCAGAATTTCAATTGCTGTTTTTGCGTGACACTCTAATCTCAGTTGAATTTTTCGATTCTAGCTACCAAACCAGTAAAGGCTTTAAGGTAAACGATAACATCTCTAAACTCTTGAGTACCCATCCAGAAGTCGAGTATCACGAATATACAAGCAATATGGGTGATGAAAGCTACTATATGACAAATAGATATTATACGACTCGACCCAATGCTCAAGGTAATACATTGACTTTTAATGTTTCAGACAGATATCCTGATACTATTACAGACACGGATCCTAATACTATTAGCAGTATATCCGTATCCAATAATTTAGATGATAGTAGTATTTGTAGTGTCTACTAAAAAACTATGCTTAACTCACGATAAAAACATTATGAATACTAAAACATGTGATTAGAATAAATTTTGTGAAAATTTTGAAATATATCACTCATAGCAAACGAATATGGCTTATACCTACCCACACCCAACAAAAAACCCCGCATCATGATGACACGGGGTTTTCTTGTTTTAAGTATAAGGCTTTCAATTTTAAAAGCTTATGTACTCAAGATTAGGTCAACTGAGCCACATTAATCTTGTCCTATTCTTCAGTGTGCTCTGACATACGGTCGAAGTTCATGTATTGATACATTTCCTCACCCATGCTATCTAGCAGCCTATCATGACAGCCATTTGCATTCAATGTTCGATGAAAAGCGCGTAAAAATAATTAGAGAATAATATGTTTAAATATAGCTTAATATTTGTAATGGCCACACTTTGCTCCTGTAGTGTAGATACAAGTGAAACAAAAACTTCGTCTCCTTTAAATGAAACATTATCTAAAGAACTTAGTTCTACAGATTTACACTCTACAGGTATGGGTATCAGACAAATTTCTGATAAAGAATTTATACCTCTACTAGAAAAATCATGTACAGCTGAAAATCTTTCTTACCCCGAAAAATGCTTATATTACGACAAAGTTAGTAATTATAGTTTTGATAGTATAAACCTTGATAGTTTCTCAGGTGCTAACAGTAAAGTCATGCTAAATACTAGACTGCTCTTAGGGTCAAAGAATGATGATGGTGATTATTCTACTAAAACACTTGAGTTAAATACGAATATTGATGGGTTAGAGGTTGATTCTATCAATATTTATGAATATGAATTTAATGAGTATTCATATAATGAACGTATTTTCTATATGAATCAGGATTTTGAACTATGGATTCTTAATTCAATCATGTTTGAAGGTGTCTTATATATCGTATCTTGGGAAAAATATAATATCGATCCCAAAACTGGGAAAATATCAATTGACTCTACAGTGCATTATGACCCCTGCCGTCAAATCCGGACACATAAACTTGGGAGATTTTAGTTACGCAGCCTGACGATAAAAGTCAAACCACACCTGTCTTGGCGATTTATAGCCTAAACCCTTTTGAATCCTAGTTTGGTTGTAATACAGCTCTATATATTGTGTGATCTCGTTGGTCGCTGTAAACCTTGTTTTATACTCTTGATGGTATACAAGCTCATTCTTTAACGTACCCCAGAAGCTTTCTATAGGAGCATTATCAAAGCAATTGCCTTTACCACTCATTGAGCCTTTAAAATGAT
>NZ_JBQSXG010000170.1:0-5816 GCF_052378005.1 Psychrobacter sp. AOP31-B2-9 | reverse complement strand
TTCAAATAATTTCGATACAAGGAAACTGAGTGTAATCTATACATTAGTATGGTCAGCGAGGATGACGATGTAGCGGATTTATATGGATTTGACTATAGAATTTCTCAAACAAGTACTTTCTTCTGCAGAGCATACCTTACAGCCAAAAGAAAACCCCAACCTTTAGAATTGAGGCTTTCGAGTGTGATGAGCTATTTATTTGAATGGCTGTTTTTAGTCGTGTCAAAGTAGATCAATTATATTTCGGTTTCTGTCGTAGCCATGCTTATCTAATATCAAGTCATATAACCAAGCTGTCTACAAGCAGTTGAATACTAGTATTTAATGCATCATTAGCGAACTTCTTATTTCTTAGACTATGGTTAGAAACAGCTTCAGTTTGTGTAGAAAAATCAGAATAGTGCTGAGTAACCGCCCAAATATGGAAAATTAAATGGATAGCAGAAACAGGTTTAATCTTATTTTCTGCGACCCACCCATCAATTACTGCTACCTTTTCTCTAACTAAAGACTTCAACGGTCCTTTTAATACGGGCATCAAGTGAGGCGCGCCCTGCATAATCTCTAACGCATATAATCTTGAGGCAGCAGGCGATTTTTTTGAAACTTTATACTTTTCTTCAATATAGGTTTTCAGAGCCTCTCTTGGGTCTTGGTTGATATTCATCTCGTCTAAAGGTGATAGCCACTTGCTAAGCACCCTTTCTAAAACAGCAACATAAAGAACCTCTTTACTTTGGAAGTAATAAAATATATTGGATTTAGATATATGAGCTTCTTCAGCAATTTCTTCCATTCGAGCCCCGTTCAAGCCCTTTTGGGAAAATACGATCAATGCAGAATTGATGATATGTTCTTTCTTTTTCAATACCTTTGCACTCACTTCTGTCTCTTCTCTTAGCGCGTATTCTCTCACTGTATGGTTCCTCATCACAAAGTTATATAAACCTAACTTTAAATGATAGTTGATTTAATTTAAAAAAGGGTCAAAACAACCAAATATAAATCTCATTGAATGAGCAAAGTAAATACATCAATAGTGGTTAATATCGTATGGGTTTATGAGTCCATTGAATAGATAATGGACCGTCAACCAGTAGTCTCTTTGCTGCTTATTTAGCCCAAAAACCATCTGAATTATCACCAAAAATTCATTTTTAATCATTTGTGCACTTCTGCACTATTTTATAACATTTTGCACCACTTTATAACACCTTGCACTATTTTTCCGCATTTTTTTGGACCATATGGTCTAAAAAAATATGAGTGTAAAAACATTAAGCATTTGATAAATAACAATAAAATAGTATGGCACGGGTTTTGCTTTATAAAAAACGTAAAAGATTTTATTTCTTTTATAGCTTTTTTCTTTTCTCGTCAAACTTACAGGTGAAATTATGGAAATAGGTATTTTTTGTCCGATTGGTAACAACGGCTGGTTAATTTCAAAAAATGCGCCGCAATACAAGCCAACATTTGAGCTTAATAAGCAAGTTGTACAAAGTGCTGAAAACTATGGTTTTGATTTTGCGCTTTCGATGATTAAGCTACGCGGCTTTGGCGGAGAGACAGAGTTTTGGGATTATAACCTTGAAAGCTTTACCTTGATGGCAGGGCTAGCTGCAGTCACGTCCAAGATAAAAATCTATGCCACATCGGCGACCTTAGTCATGCCACCTGCAATTGTCGCAAGAATGGCATCGACGCTTGATAGCATCTCAAACGGTCGGTTTGGATTGAATGTAGTGACTGGCTGGCAGCAAGCAGAATATGGACAGATGGGGATGTGGCCAGGTGATGACTATTTTGGTAAGCGCTATGACTACCTATCTGAATATGTGCAAATATTAAGAGATCTTTGGGCGACAGGACAATCTGATTTGAAGGGCGAGTTCTTCCAGATGGATGACTGTCAAGTGAAGCCTATTCCCAAAGGGGACATGAAAATTATCTGTGCAGGTCAGTCAGATACAGGTTTAGCATTTTCTGCAAAATATGCTGATTACAACTTTGTCTTTGGTAAAGGTCTAAACACGCCAACTGCCTATGCTGGTATTAATGATAGGTTAAAGGTACAAACGGATAAGACGGGTCGCAACGTTCCGACTTATGTCCTCTTTATGGTTATTGCAGATGAGACCGATGAAAAAGCCCAAGCAAAATGGCTCTCATACAATGAAGGTGCAGATTTTGAAGCCATCGACTGGTTACAGTCACAAGGCGGCAAAGATAAAACATCAGGTAAAGATACCAATATTCGCCATATGGCATCAAGTGTGTCACCAGTCAATATCAATATGGGTACGCTGGTCGGCTCTTTTGAAAATGTGGCCAGCATGTTAGATGAAATTGCCGAAGTAGAAGGCACTGACGGTGTGCTACTTACCTTTGACGATTTTGTACAAGGTATTGAAGATTTTGGTAATCATATCCAACCCCTTATGACGAGTCGTATCAACGTCGATACTCCAGTGGCCAGCCAAGCTGTCAGCCCAGCCTAATCAAAGGAGCGAATATGAACTCGGTTAACACAATTTGTGCAGATTTTACCAAAGAATCCTCTCCTGTTTTGGAGTCAGTACCTGAGTCTATTAAGTTAGATCCATCGCAGACGGCACTGATTGTAGTGGATATGCAGAACGCTTATGCCAGTCAAGGTGGTTATCTAGATTTGGCTGGGTTTGATGTCACAAAGACCAAACCTGTCATAGATAAGATAAAGCAAGCCGTGGATATTTCCCATCAATCTGGCATACAGGTCATCTATTTTCGAAATGGTTGGGACAATAAATACGTAGAGGCTGGTGGTAGTGGATCGCCTAATTACCATAAATCAAATGCTTTAAAAACCATGCGCAAAAACCCCGAAATTGACGGAACATTATTGGCAAAAGGTGGCTGGGATTACGAGTTAGTCGACGAGCTTAGCCCTGCGCCTCAAGATATCGTCATAGATAAGATTCGTTATAGCGGCTTCGCTAATAGCAACTTCGATAGTGTACTGCGATCACGTGGCATACGTAACTTATTACTCACTGGTATCGCGACCAACGTCTGTGTTGAATCTACGCTCAGAGATGGGTTTTTCCTTGAGTATTTTGGGGTTCTATTAGATGACGCTTGCTATCAGGCAGGACCCATAGAGGCTCATGAGGCCACACTCTACAACGTAAAAAACTTTTTTGGTTGGGTTTCTGATGTTGCGAGTATGCAGCAGTGTTTTTCAGATAACTAATGTTTTAAACAGCCAGCCAAGCAACCAAAACCTACACCAAAACCAAACGCTTAACATTTAATTTAACCAGCATAGGAATATAGATATGTCTAAACAAGTCGTTATACCTGAAGGTACCAGCAAACCATTAGCACCTTATGTACCCGCTACCAAAGCCGACAATATTGTTTATGTCTCTGGGACTTTGCCTTTTGATGAGAACAATGACGTCGTACATGTGGGTGATGCAGCCGCCCAAACCCGCCATGTTTTAACGACGATCAAAAACGTTATTCAAACGGCTGGCGGGGATATGGATGATGTGACGTTTAATTCAATTTTTGTAAAAGACTGGGCAGATTATGACGCTGTCAATCAAGTCTATGCAGAATTTTTCCCTAATGAAAAACCAGCCAGATTTTGTATTCAATGTGGGTTAGTCAAACCAGAAGCCCTAGTCGAAATCGCGTCGGTAGCACACATTGGATAAGAAGTATTATTTAAAAATAACTGCAGTTAGTGAATTCAAGGTTACCTAACATTTAACCGTAGTAGGGCGCTTTAGTTGACTACATATGTGGTGGGATATTGTTTAAAAGGAAATGACAGATGAATACAGCAATGAAAGAAAGCCAAGTAACGCAATCCTCATTAATGAAACATAAATCTAAAGCATCATTAACCTCTACGGCAGATCACTTAACCGACATGCAGCAAACTTTTAGAGATGCGATGAGCAAGTTGGCTGCTGCAGTCAACATCATCACCACTGAAGGTCCAGCAGGGCGTGCAGGATTTACAGCCTCAGCGGTATGTAGTGTCACTGATGAACCGCCAACCCTATTAGTATGTCTAAACAGAAGCGCTTCTGTATATAATTTTTTCAAAGAGAACATGGTGCTATGCGTTAATACCCTTGCTCTTGAGCATCAAGATTTAAGCGGTGTGTTCGGTGGTAAAAAAGCTCTAGAAGAAAGGTTTGATCAAGGCAGTTGGTCGACTCTATCAACGGGATCACCTGTATTAGAAGACGCCAGTATTTCTTTTGATTGCAAAATCAAACTCATTAATTCGGTAGGAACTCACGATATTCTTATTTGTGAAGTATTGGATATCAAACACAAGCCTGATTGTGAAAGTCTCATATATTTTAATAGAGGCTATCACCAATTGAGTAAGTGCAAAAAATAAGTATCACACTTTACTTTATAAGGATATTTAAAATGGATAAATGGTTTGTGAAATGGCGTCCATACACTGGAGACCTAGAAACAACACCGGTAGGTATCAACGAATATTTGCCAATGGGTAAAAGTGTGGTTTTAGGTGCACAGCATTCATTTGCAATGTTTGGTGCAACTATCTTAGCCCCTTTACTGATGGGGTTTGATCCCAGCCTAACTATGCTCATTACAGGTATAGGCACGATACTCTTCTTTCTTATTACTGGCGGTCATGTCCCCAGTTATTTAGGCTCGAGCTTTGCATTTATAGGCGCGGTCGTCGCAGTAACAGGATATAGCGGCACTGGTATCAATCCAAATATTGGCATTGCTCTTGGCGGTACGTTGGTCTGCGGGGTTTTATATGCACTGATGGGTCTGCTGGTGATGAAGACAGGTGCAGAGTGGATTGAAAACTTGATGCCCCCTGTTGTCACTGGGTCCATCGTCATGATTATTGGGTTGCACTTAGCGCCTGTCACGATACAAAGCGTCATCGGCAATAGCTTTGATTCTTGGATGGCGTTGGTCACTGTGTTGTGCATCTGTGCAGTCGCCGTATTTACCAGAGGTATGGTAAGACGCTTGTTATTGTTGATAGGACTAGTAGCGGCATATTTTGTTTACTTCCTCTTAACCAATGTCATGGGTATGGGTACACCGATTGATTTTGCGCCAGTAGCGAATGCTGCTTGGTTCGGTATGCCAACTCTATATTCTCCTGTATTTGAAACCAGTGCCATATTAGTTATTGCACCTGTATTTATCATCCTAATCGCCGAAAACCTTGGACATTTCAAAGCAGTAGAAGCCATGACTGGCAAAAGCATCTCACCTTATATGGGCAGAGCCTTCTTCGCTGATGGTCTGTGTACCACACTCTCGGCCTCGGTAGGTGGTACTGGTATGACGACCTATGCAGAAAACATCGGCGTGATGGCTGCGACCAAAATTTACTCTACAGTCGTCTTTGTCATAGCGGGTGTTTTCGCCATTCTGTTGGGTTTATCCCCCAAGTTCGGCACCTTGGTTAGCACCATTCCTGTGGCTATTTTGACAGGTGCTTCAATCGTCGTCTTTGGTTTAATCACGATTGCTGGCGCACGTATTTGGATGAATGCAAACATCGACTTTAGTAAGAATGGCAATATGTTGGTCGCTGCCGTTCCAGTCATCCTAGGTACTGGTAACTATTCGCTAAACATTGCGGGTTTTGATTTGGGTGGTATTGGTACAGCGACTTTTTTAGCCATTCTGATGAACCTCGTTTTTAATTCTAAAAACAAACAAAAAGAGGTGAGCGTGACCCCTGAGGAAGAGGTCGTTACACCAGAGCCGCTCATGAAACTCAATACATAAATTTAAACGCCTGTTTTATA
>NZ_JBQSXG010000169.1:0-5911 GCF_052378005.1 Psychrobacter sp. AOP31-B2-9 | reverse complement strand
ATAAAAATTAAGAGAAAAAATGACAAACCTTATCCTTAATCATATGCAATCAGCGCTCGACAAGCTCAAAACAAATCAACAATACCGTCAACTCCCAAATCTGAGGCATAGTGGACGGTATATCGTGAGCGAAGGTAAAGCTTTGCTTAATATTGCGAGTAATGACTATCTTGGCTTGGGCGGTGATGCTGAGCTACAAGAGGAATTTCTCAACCAAATAGAAGGATTACCTGCAGCAACAGTACCTAAAATGAGTGCTACCTCTTCACGGCTCCTCACAGGTAACAACACACAACTACAACTATTAGAGTCAGAATTACAAAGTTGGTATCAGAATGCGGTAAATCAACAAGGCGTACCTACCAACAAATCTGTACTGGTACTCAATAGTGGCTACCATGCAAATATTGGTATCTTACCTGCACTGACCTTATTGCCAGTCAAAACACTTATTTTGGCTGACAAGCTGGTACATGCCAGTATCATCGATGGATTGCAACTGAGCCAAAGTAAGCTTGTCAGCTATCGCCGTTATCGTCACAATGATTACGAGCATTTGGCCAGATTTATTGAACAAGCAGACCCAGCCGTTGAGCGCATTATTATTGTTACTGAGAGTATTTTTAGTATGGATGGTGACCGCGCCGACTTACAAAAGCTGGTGGCATTAAAAGCTAAAGACGCTCGTATAGAGCTATACGTCGATGAAGCACATGCGGTTGGTGTTTTAGGTAATACAGGATTAGGGCTGGCAGAAGAGACAGTAACGTTGGCTGAAATTGATTATTTAGTTGGTACCTTTGGTAAGGCTTTCGCGTCAGTTGGGGCGTATATCATGTGTAATGAGACCGTCAAACAGTGGCTGATTAATACTATGCGCCCATTGATTTTTAGTACGGCGTTACCTCCTATCAATCATGCATGGACACGATTTATTTTAGCAAAAATGCCCACATTGACTGACGAACGCGCACATTTGGCACAACTCTCTACCACACTGAGCCGAGCCATCGCACCGCAATATCGTGTATCCTCAGCTGCTGAAAAGGTACATTATGAATCCCCTATCGTTCCTTATATATTAGGCGACAATGCAAGTACACTTGCCAAAGCGCAACAGTTACAGGCAGCAGGGTTTTATGCACTGCCTATTAGACCACCCACCGTCCCTGCAAACACCGCTCGTATTCGTCTGGTTATGAATGCTAAGCTGACGCATCAAGACTGCCAGCAACTCATCCAACAACTCACCTAATAGGTAGTAGCATCCTGCCTTTTATCAACCACCTTATTATTAGATATCAGCCTTTTTATCCAAAAAACCGTCTGACTTAGATGACCTGAATAATATGACAACACTCTCTACAGCCACTCACTTTAGCATCAGAAAACAAATCATCGCTCGCCATTTTGCAAGCGCTAGAGACTATGACCAACATGCCAATGTTCAGCAAATAGTTTGTCAGTATCTACTGGATAATATTGCTCATACTAAACAAAGTAGTGTATTGGAAATCGGTGCAGGCACAGGTCAAATGACACGGTTACTCGCTGAGCAAATCCACAGCCATCACTGGCTCATTAACGAATTATGTAGTGAGCATACTGTTACATTACAATCAATACTGCCCACTGCTGAAATCATCGTTGGTGACGCTGAAACCCTAGGTTTGGCAGAAAACCATAGTTTGATAGTCAGTGCCAATGCCGTGCAATGGTTTGATGATCCATTGAGCTTTGTCGCACAATCAGCACGCCGCTTACAACCTGAAGGACAGCTGGTTTTTAGCACCTTTACCCCAAATAATTTTTTGCAGATTAAAACATTAATAGATCAAGGACTACTGTATCCGAGTATCGAGGCATGGCAACTAGCGTTAAATAAGGCAGGGTTTATAGATTGTCAGGTAACCACACAGCGTTTTGATTTATGGTTTACACGCCCCTACGAGGTGCTTAAACACATGAAACTAACGGGAGTATCGACCAATCAAACGCAAATACAGTCAAATAATACACCACCATTTACGTGGACAAAAACACGGTTACAGCAGTTTGAGCAAGCGTACTGGCAGCAGTTTTCTGTAAAAGATGAAGAAGGTAAGCTCGGTGTAAGCCTAACTTATGAAGCGCTTATAGTGAGTGCATTTAAACCTTAATCACGCAGCATATGACAAGAATAGTAGCTAATAGGAAGCACAATTATTGGAAATAGTAGCCATAAAAAAACGCATCCCGAAGGATGCGTTTTTTATTTAACTACTTATTCGTTCAGCAGTATTACTTCTTGTCTTCGTCGACTTCAGTGAACTCAGCGTCCACAACATCATCATCCGCTTGGTTATTGTCTGCTTCACCTTCAGCACCTTGTTGGAACTGACTTGGATCCATGCCTTCTGCACCAGCACCGCTATCAGCGTAGATTTTTTGGCTGATTGGTAAGAAAGCATTGTCTAGCGCTTCAAGCTTGGCTTTGATGTCATCATGATCATCTTCTTTGGTCGCTGTCTCAAGCTCAGAGATAGCAGCTTCAACTGTTGATTTTTCTTCATCAGTGACTTTGTCTTCTGCTTCTTTTAGCGCTTTTTGTACCGCATGGATACGACCATCTGCTTCGTTACGTACTTGCGCTAGGTTAGCGAACTTTTCATCTTCTGCAGCATTGGCTTCTGCATCGCGAACCATTTGTTCAACTTCTTCATCCGACAAACCAGAATCTGCTTTGATCTGGATGCTTTGTGCTTTACCAGTACCTTTATCTGTTGCTGAAATATTCATAATACCATCAGCATTGATGTCAAAAGTTACTTCGATTTGTGGTAGACCACGTGGTGCTGGTGGAATATCTGTCAAATCAAAACGACCAAGCTGTTTGTTTTGGTTAGCGATTTTACGCTCACCTTGATAAACCTGAATGGTTACTGCTGGTTGGTTGTCTTCAGCTGTTGAGAATACCTGTGATTTCTTAGTAGGAATCATGGTGTTTTTCTCAATGATTGGTGTCATAACACCGCCCATTGTTTCGATACCTAAAGTCAACGGAGTCACATCAAGCAATAGTACGTCAGTTTTGTCACCAGATAATACAGCACCTTGAATTGATGCACCTGCTGCTACTGCTTCATCAGGGTTCACGTCTTTACGTGGCTCTTGACCGAAGAAATCTTCTACTTTTTTCTGTACTAAAGGCATACGAGTCTGACCACCAACTAGGATGACGTCATCGATATCACCAATTTTTAGACCGGCATCTTCAAGAGCAATTTTACAAGGACCCATGGTACGCTGTACTAGCTCTTCAGTTAAACTCTCTAGTTTTGAGCGGCTGATAGTAACAACCAAATGCTTAGGACCACTGCTATCAGCAGTGATATATGGCAGGTTTACTTCAGTACTTTGGGCACTTGACAACTCGATTTTGGCTTTTTCTGCAGCTTCTTTTAGACGCTGCATCGCAAGAGAATCACCTTTTAGGTTGAAGTCTTGATCTTTTTTGAACTCGTCTACCAAAAAGTCGATCAACGCTGAATCAAAATCTTCACCGCCAAGGAATGTGTCACCATTGGTTGCTAGTACTTCGAACTGCTGCTCGCCATCTACGTCAGCGATTTCGATGATTGATACATCAAACGTACCACCACCTAAGTCATATACAGCAACAGTGCTATCGCCTTGCTTCTTGTCCATACCATAGGCAAGCGCAGCAGCAGTTGGTTCGTTGATGATACGTTTTACATCAAGACCAGCAATTTTACCTGCATCTTTGGTCGCTTGACGCTGTGAATCGTTGAAATATGCAGGTACGGTTACAACCGCTTCTGTCACGCTTTCACCAAGATAATCTTCAGCTGTTTTCTTCATTTTTTTCAAGATTTCAGCAGAAACCTGTGGTGGTGCAAGCTTTTTACCATTGATTTCTACCCATGCATCACCGTTATCTGCTTTGGCGATTTTGTATGGCACCATACCGATGTCTTTTTGTACAACTTTGTCATCAAAACGACGACCGATCAAACGCTTAATCGCAAACAATGTATTGCTTGGGTTGGTAACTGCTTGACGCTTAGCTGACTGACCAACGAGAATTTCGTCATCTTTATAAGCGACGATCGATGGTGTTGTGCGAGTGCCTTCAGCATTTTCGATGACTTTAACCTTGTCACCTTCCATTACTGCAACACATGAATTAGTTGTACCTAAATCAATACCAATTACTTTACCCATAATCAATTGCTCCTAATTTGTTTTAAATATAAATAATTATATACTCAGACCAATGTCGGTCACTTGTTGCTTTATATCGGTTTGCTTGTTAATTTTTTCAAGTCAAAACCCACGCAAAAATTGTCTTTTGTGTGACTTTTTGTGAAAACCCTTATTAATATTAGGGTTTAGCACAGTTAAAAACTTATTGTTTCTTAATTATATAATGAAGCTGTGATCTTAACCGTTGTTGTATTAGCGATAACGCCCTAAATACTATTGACCAACACGGACCATTGCTGGACGCAACAAACGACCATTCAAGCTATAACCTTTTTGCAATACAGTACCGACAGTATCAGCTTCAGCATCGGCATCAATTCCAACCGCTTCATGAAAATCAGCGTTAAACTTTTCACCTTGTGGGTCAACCACTTCTACACCATTTTTAGTGAGTAGTGCTATTAAAGCTTTATGCGTCAGTTGCACACCTTCGGCTACTGGATCATTAGCATCAGCACTTTCGATAGCACGCTCTAAGTTGTCGACAATATCCAACAACTCCTTGGCAAACTTTTGTAGCGCGAACTTTTTGCTCTTTTCTGCTTCTTGCTCCATACGTTTTTGCGCATTGTACGCTTCTGCATTGGCGCGAGCCGTGGTTTCCTTGGCTTGCTTAACTTCGCCTTCTAGCTCAGCGATACGTGCTTTAAAAGTCTCAATGTCGATATCATTGTCGATGGTCGCCTCTTCACCTGAGTTATTTTGTGGATCAAACTCTTTCAGCGTTTCATCTAAAACACTGTCACTCTGATCAATGTTATCTTGCGCCACGTTTTGCTCGCTCATGATAGCTCCTTAGAATGTGATAATGATGGTTCATATAGGACACGGTAGACTGGCTCATCACCAGCTATTGAGCGTCCTTATTAGATACTTAAAATATTTCGCTCATTTTTTATTAATGCGCTTTACTAGCTGCTTGATAAAGGTGATGGGTATAAATTTCAAGCCTAAAATGCAGGATTTTTTCTAATTTGCCACAAATTTTGGTTTAATTTAATCTAAACTGCTTGTGAAGTGTTTCCTTTGCTCTAATCAGATATGAATAGGTGCTAAAAAATACTATTTGTGGCGAGAAGTTTTTTGACGAGACAGATATTTCTATCGAGAAACCCTCATTACAACGAAACCGTTATTGCTCACTCTTACCAGTCAGCGTAATCATCCAAATCTCCGAACGCGTGCCCAATCTAAAAGGCACTGCACCGATACCATAACCTGACGTTACCAAAAACTGCGTGTCTTCTATTGTTTTGGTACCATAGTTGAGCGGCTTTAACCAATTCATCAGCATCGTCAATGGAAATATCTGTCCACCATGAGTATGCCCTGATAAATGTAAATCAACTGGCAATGCTTTGATCTCATCCATCATAGAAGAACGATGCTCTAAAAACACCACTGGCTTATTACTATCAACTTGGGTCATTAGCTCCTTCGCTGATAATCTGGTCTGGTCAACATCATCTGAGCGCCCAACCAGCCACACTGAGTCATCTAATAGCACACTCTCGTTATCAAGCGCTTTAATACCTGCCGCTTCAACGGCCTCAGCTATCACTCCATCATAGCCTCGATAATCATGGTTACCCAAAGTAGCATAAACCCCAAGAGGCGCCTTTAGTTTTGATAAATGTTCGTGCAT
>NZ_JBQSXG010000168.1:0-5919 GCF_052378005.1 Psychrobacter sp. AOP31-B2-9 | reverse complement strand
CCGCTATAAGTGACCATCTCGTGAGGTATCTTAGCTGCTTCTAGCGTCTTACCCAAAGTCGCAAAGCTTTCTAGCGAGACAGATTGGTCAGCTGAGCCATGGAATACTAAGATTTCTCCTGTGGTATTGTCATAGCTTTGACCGGTTGGAATATCGAAAGCTCCATGAAAAGGTACAAAGGCTTTTTGCGGGAATCCTGAACGTGCTAGCTCTAACGCGACTGTACCACCAAAACAATAACCCATGGTTATGCCTTTGCGCACGTCATTGCCTTGTAGTCGTCCTGCATTTAACGCGCCTTGTAGTAAACGGCGCATCTTGCTGCGATCATCATATAGCTCGCCTGTTAGGCGTTTGTTTTCTTCAATAGATGTCGGGCGTACGCCTTGTCCAAACATATCTGCTGCCAAGACATTGTAGCCTTCAGTTGCCAACATGTCCGCGCGTTTACGCTCATAATCGGTTAGACCGTCCCAATCATGAATCAATAAAATAAAAGGCGCATTAGGCTCATCCGCTTTAGCATAATAGCCTTCGTAGGCCTCATCATCGACCGTATAGGTAACGTTTTTGGTAGTAATCGCGGCGGACGTTTGGCTAAAAGTCAGCGCCATTAGACCGACTGATGCACCTATTAGTAATGAGTGGTATTGTTTTTTGGATGGAGTGTTCGAAGTTGGTAACATGATAGATATCCTTATAGTTATATAAAAAGTAGTTGTAAAGTAGTTATAAAGTCAACGTATACAGTCAACCTATATAAACTCACTACATTGTCATCCTCGCTATAGTCATGCCACTATAAAATTATGACAGCGTCCGCTTGAAGTATGAGATATACGTCTACACTCGGCTGCCTTGTACTATGTTAAATGAAATCGACTATAATCAGACCAATATATTTACCAGAAATATTGGCTGCTTGATAAAAGAATACCTTAAAGAATAACTACATTACAAGGCTCTATTATTAATACCAACCTCTCTTTTAGACAGTCTAAAATTACTGATTTCGACTGCAAACTTTAACTAAATATCAACAAGGAGTGCAATGAGTCCATCATAGCTATTAGCTAGTATTAGAGACAGCTCTGTATAGAGCCTACTTTTAATGACTAGCTAGGAAGCATAATGAATAATAATATTGATCATACCGACCCCGCTAAAGACATGAATACCGAACGTGGCAATGGGGGTGAAACCCATCAGCGTGCTGGTGATGACGTCAAAGCTTTGACGACGCAACAAGGCGTTGTCATCTCCGACAATCAAAACTCTCTAAAAGCAGGCTCACGTGGGCCTACGCTGTTAGAAGATTTTGTATTACGTGAAAAAATCCATCATTTTGACCATGAGCGTATTCCTGAGCGTATCGTCCATGCGCGTGGTAGTGCTGCACACGGTTATTTTGAGCTGACAGAATCTCTAGAAGAGTACACCACGGCGAAGATTTTGACCGAGACAGATGAGCAGACGCCTTTGTTTACGCGTTTTTCAACTGTGGCTGGCAACAAAGGCTCAAAAGATACGCCACGTGATGTGCGCGGTTTTGCCGTAAAAATCTATACCGAAGAAGGCAATTGGGATATCGTTGGTAACAACATGCCGATTTTCTTTATTCAAGATGCGATGAAGTTCCCAGACTTGATTCATGCGGTAAAACCAGAGCCTGATCGCGGCTTTCCGCAAGCGGCATCTGCGCATGATACTTTTTGGGACTTTGTGTCACTAACGCCTGAAACGATGCACAATCTGATTTGGCTGATGAGTGACCGTGGTCTACCGCGTAGTCTACGGATGATGGAAGGCTTTGGTATCCATAGTTATCGTTTAATTAATAAAGAAGGCAAGAGTACCTTTGTACGTTTTCACTGGAAGCCAGTATTGGGTGTACAGTCAACCACTTGGGATGAAGCAGTGAAAATCTCAGGTGCAGATCCCGATTATCATCGTCGTGATTTGTTCGAATCAATCAACAATGGCGACTATCCTGAATGGGAGTTTGGCGTTCAATTATTTACCGAAGAAGAGGCCAATGAGTTTCCATTTGACCACCTCGATGCGACCAAACTGATTCCAGAAGAGTTGGTACCAGTTAAGACGGTTGGTAAAATGGTACTCAATCGTTATCCGGATAATTTCTTTGCAGAAACGGAGCAAGTCGCGTTTTGCCCATCACATCTACCACCAGGTATCGACTTCAGTAACGATCCATTATTACAAGGTCGACTGTTCAGCTATTTAGACACCCAGCTATCACGTTTAGGCTCACCAAACTTTGCACAACTGCCAATTAATGCACCAAAATGTCCGTTTGCTAATAATCAGCAAGATGGTCATATGCAAATGCAAATACCCAAAACCCGCACATAGTATGAGCCACAGAGTTTGGATACAACGAGACCACGTGAAAGCGTTAAAGAGGGTTTTGAATCATTTCATGAGCAGCTAGATGATGGAGTAAAAGGTCGCGTACGTGCAGAGAGTTTCGCAGATCATTACAGTCAGCCACGGATGTTTTATCGTAGCCAAACACCCACGGAGCAAGCACATATCGCAACAGCCTATGCCTTTGAGCTCGGTAAAGTAGATACAGCACATGTACGTGCTCGTATGCTTGGTCATCTGATTCATATCGATGAAGACTTGGCCAATCGTGTGGCGACCGCACTTGGTATGGAATTGCCAGAACCTGCGGATGCCGCTGCACCTGTACTAGATATAGCAACCTCTAAAGCGGTACAAACCATCGGTCTGACGCCTGACAGTCTAAAAGGTCGTCTGATAGGTATATTGGTCGCGGAAGGCTCTAAGAGTAGCGAGATTAAGAAGTTTGAAGACGCCGCTAAAGAGCAGGGCGCTAGTGTCAAAATAGTGGCACCTAATAAAGAGGTGGTGTTGGATGATGGCACACGCATACAAGCTGATGAGCGCCTCGCTGGTGGTCCGTCAGTGATGTTCGATGCTGTGGTGAGTATTATCATGCCTGATCAAGCTAAAAAGCTAGCCAAAGACAGCTCAGCCTTAGATTGGTTCAACGATGCGTATGGTCATTGTAAAGCGATTGCGTATTGCGGAGCAACGGATGAGTTTATATTGAGTAAACTGCCAATTGAAAAAGACAGTTTTGTTACGCCACTCGCTGAATTAGATAGCTTTATTGCAAATGCGAAGTCTCGTCTATGGAAGCGTGAGCCAAAGGTACGTGATTTGGCATAATTAATGTCATACGGTTTCTAGATACGTTAAGTTTTATATATTAAATGTTATACGTTAAGTTTTATCAAAAACCCAGCCTAAGCGCTGGGTTTTTTAGTGGGGGTAAAAAAGTGTGAGCGCTAATCACACTTTGTTAAAAGCGTGTCATTTTATAAGAAGATGCTATATTTCAATTACTTCATCCTTTATCGTAAAAATACGACATAACCCTTAAAGTGTGGACTGTTTTCCAAAAACCCTGCGCCGTGCCACTGACCACCTTCAATGATACCCACTTTAAAATCAAAGGGCACATTTTCTAGTTTTTTTAGATATCGAGAGTAATTGGTTAAAGTAGTTGTTCCTTGATAAGTTTGGATAACCAACTCATCGATGGCATCACCGAGCTGCATAAACTGAGGCTCCTCAGCTTGGTTTGACCAATCAAGCAATCCAGTTACGCTCAACTGATAATGCGCTGGTAGTTGCTTACGCACATTCCTCAGCAGTTGTGCGTACTTATCCAGTTGATAGGTGGGAGCATCATAGTCTATTTGAATCCCCATCACTTGATTGCCTGCTCGCTGCCACTTCTCTAAGCGCTCGATAAGCTGAGCCATCACTTCGTCTGACCATTCTTGACTGGTTGCACGATAGACGAGCCAGATTTTTTTATCATCTAAAGAGCGAACGCCTAGACCTTGCGGTGTCAGCGTTGCAAGTGCAGCATGATCTGCATTCTCATTAGTATTGGGACGATAGTACGGAATATTAGGCGGACGAATTTCACCTTGTAAGATATATAAGGTATGAGCTTGGCTCAGCTGGGTATCATCCTTGGGCGGTGTCCATATCCAAAACTGCTCATAATCTTTCGCATTAACAATTGCATCGCTAGTAGCAGCAGTATTAGTGGTGTGCCCAGCATTGAGGGCGATCTCTACTGATTGGGGTTGCTGCTCAGTTTTAGATTGATGCGTTGAAGCAAGGCTATAGACTGAGTTATAAATAATAGACGTAAGAACCAGTATGATTAAGCAAATAACCCCTAATACTAGCCCTCTATGTTTTTGCCAGTTTTTTATCAATTCAAAAAGCCTTTCAATTTACCAATAATATTTCTGGTTTTTCGCCCAGTTTGTATTTTTAAAGTCTGATTTTAAGCGTTTAAACCAAGCTTTACGAACTGACATGTCCACATTTTCATCGCTACAATGGTTCCTACCTGAACTTGCAAAGCAGCCAATCGCACGATGTAGCGCATAGGCTGATAACTCGTCATCTTGATTGCTGTTAAATGTAGATTGATAGATGTTCAATCGGTTTAGCGCTTGACCGTCAAAACGACTGGGTATATCACCTAAGTAAGGATAGCGATAGCCTGAATCGTTTTGATCAGAAGAATGATAGGAATTGTCATAATCTTCGAGATAGTAAGTTAAGTTTGAGTCATTCATAAACTCGGCTAGACATAGGGTTTGTAGTCTGTCTTTTGGGTTTTGGCTCAGGCGCGTCACTGTTTTCGTCAAGTCTTGGCAGTTTATGTTAGGACTAATTTGTTTACCCTGCCAATTAAACTCACTGAATGTAGGCAAGTATTTCAGTTTTTCGTCCTCACTATCAAAGCCTAAATACTTTTGGGCGTCTTTGGGGAGATAGTTCTGTCTGTATGTTAAATAATCAGCATAGCGCCCCTGTAGTAGTGATTTAGTCAGTAGCGCGTAACGGGCTTCTGCGCCAATCGTATCAGTAACCGAATGACGATCAGCAATTTGTCTCAATAGCACGGGATCGGCAGAATACTTGATTACTCGCATTTTTAAAGTTTGAGATTGTACCGTAGCGTTATTACCAAAAAATTTGCTGTAATCATTGGTTTGATCTGCTTGAAGCGCTAACGCCAGCTCGGTTATTCTGTTTTGAAACGGTTGTTTTGGCAATTGATGTAGGCGATCCCATATTGCGTTTGCCTCATTGATATCACCCGTTTGCTGCAATGCTTTGGCTTTTAGGACGTATTGGCTAAACCTTGAATATGACATCTCACTTGTCGGTACAGTAGTTGGTAAGTACTTTATAGCAAGTTTTGGATTGTTTTCCTGCACAAAATAATAGGTCGCTATGAGATACTGATATAGATCTGTGCGCTCTTTAAACTTGGGTTTTAGCTGCTTTAGCTCTGCTAATGTTAGCGGTTTAATAGAACTAAAAGAGTCAGCAGGTCTTAAGCGGTATAACGCAAAACTGGTGAGTAAAATGGGGTTATTTAGATCATTAATATTGAGTGGTTCATCAAAGTTTGCAAAAAATACTCTTTGTTCTATTTCTGCTGGCAATACGCGACTATCCAGATTAAACGCTAGTGAGTTGGTATGATCGATTTGCCACTCGATCTCATCAATCAGCTTATCTTGTCGATCTGCTAGCCAATAGAGCCGACGTTGTAAGCCGCGCGCTGAGGCAGTATAGTGGCCATCTTTAAAGCGGCTAAGGTAAGTATTGATGACCTTTTGAGTATTGGAAAACAGTCTTGGATCAACGGTCTCGCTCTTATAGCGGTAGTCTCCCATGCCGTGCTGATAAATACGATTAATACCAGTACGAATCAGCATATAATTGGCGGTATCGACCAGCCAAGCAAGTCCGGCATTGTTGTCTGTTTTAATATTGATTAACGCACTATAGAGATTATGAGCACTGTCAAAGTCTGATTTTTCACCC
>NZ_JBQSXG010000167.1:0-6090 GCF_052378005.1 Psychrobacter sp. AOP31-B2-9 | reverse complement strand
GTTATATGGGCAGTTAGAGCAAATGAACGATTCCATGAAACTATCAACTCAACAGAACAACAGGTTGCAAGAACTGCTGAACAAGAAAGATCAGTTAATAGCCTCATTGCAAAGAGCTCTAGAAGAAAAAGCCCAAGCCCAACACGACCAAACCCCTTTAATGACGACGCGCGACGAGCAAGAGCTACTAGAATTAGTGAGCAGGAAGAACAATTTGATAGACGAACAGAGCAGTTCGATAGAGACATTGCACGAAACCGTTCAGCAGATGCGAGAACAGCTGAGGCTGCTGGACGTTTAAAACTAAATATGGCCATGGTTTTACTGAATCGATACCATGAAAATAGTGCTCTACAGCATTGGGAAAATATAGAAGATCACCCTGAAAAACTTGATTCCAGACAGGTTAGTATCCTTGATGGTTTTGCTCAAACCATTGGTGTAGATGACAAAATAACTGATTTCATTAACGATAGCAGACGAGTAGCTGAGTTTTTTACCGTTGATGTGATTGAGCAAAACATAGAAGTTTTTAAATTATTGCGTAATCCAGCAGACGAGCGAGAGCTACACAATAAATCCAATGCTGAAACGTTCAAATCTACCCCTCAAAGCGATTCAAACCAATCGACTAGGGATTCTATAGACGATACCCCTAAAACGTCAAATAGAGGAGATGAGATCGTTTCTATAGCATCTAGAAGGCGTAGACGGCCGTAGTTAATTATTTTTCTTGTTTCCAGTGCGTCATATGATTGGTTAATAGATGAGTTGATTACTACCGTAAAAAATTTACTTTTAGGTTTTTTATCTTTTGTCTTTCTTAGTTATTAAGAACCAAAAAGGTTTTAATACTTTTAAATACTTTTAAATACTTTTAAGAAGCCTGTACGACTTTATTATAGAGGGACACAGGCTGACAATGACGACATTTCCTTACCATGATGACGACATTTCCTTACCATGATGACGACATTTCCTTACCATGATGACGACATTTCCTTACCATGATGACGACATTTATTTATTTGACTTCATGACGCATGAAATATAGTATGTCTTTTATTGAGTAGGTTTACCACTCCATTTTTACTAATCACAGAGGTCATTACTATGAAATCAAATATGGAGAAAAGTAAAATGGGCGAAGTGGTCAAATCTCATCGATTAAATACAGCAATACAAAAACTATCAAGAGCTGAGATACAATTGATACAGCTTGCTATCATTGATGCTAGAGAGCATGAAGATGGCTTTACTTCGGAAACTTCACTAACTCTAGACGCTAAACGTTTTGCTGAGGTTTTTGGTGTATCTCGTCAACGTGCGTACGATGCCTTGTTAGAGGCAGAAGCTACTTTGTTTGAGCGTCGATTCACATTTTTAGACGAGTTAGAAGGCGACACTATAAAAACAAGATGGGTAACTCAGGTTCGTTATAAGAAAGGTCGTGGTGGTATCGAAATTCTCTTTTCACCAGCTGTAGTGAATGAAATAACACGTCTTGGCTTCGATGGTGGATTGTTTACACAGTACTCTCTCGAACAAACTGCAACGCTTAAAAGCTTGTACTCGATACGCCTTTATGAGCTTTTAAACCAGTGGCGTAGCATTAGAAAAACGCCCCCTTTTGCTCTCGATACATTCCGTGGACAAATGGGACTGGAGGAGGGTGATTACAAAAGAATGTCTGATTTTAAAAGACGTGTTCTTGATGCTGCGGTCAAAGAGATCAATGAAAAAACTGATTTAAAAGTCAGTTATGAACAAGTTAAAGACGATTCTACGATTACACATTTCAAATTTAAGATTCTGGCCAAGCAAAAACCCAAATCATTTAAGAATAAAGAATCACTGCGTGATGTAGACAACGCGGATATGTTCACTATTCATAACTTATCAGATGCTCAGTTGGTTCGTATTACAAGAAGCCCTCAGTTTATTAGGGATTTTAGCGACTTGATATCACCTACAAGCCATATAAATAAAGACATGAACGCTTGGTCGGTTGAGTTTGTTGATCGTATAAAACAAGACCATGAGCCGTTTAATAGGAAAAGACCGATTAAAGAGTATTTAATATATTAAAAATTAGCTTCTCTTTATTATTTAAAAAAGACGCTTCACAGTTTGAGAAGCGTCCAATCAGAGAATATTTAGAGTATTAAATTCGTGATTTTTTCTTTACAAGCTATACTAGTGTATTTTACTAGAGGTTATAAATGAATATAGTACAAGCTAAAAATCAGTTAGATGTTGTTATAGATAAAGCCCGAGTTCATTTATATAAACCTATACAAGTAGCCGAAATTTTATACCGTGATAGAGTGCATAAGGACATACAGTTATCTAATCTTGAGACTTATAGGACAAAAAGTAGAAAGTGGAGAGATCAAATATCAATTGAGTTGCTAGGAAGAAAGTGTACAAGTAGTGCGCACTTCCAGGATAACGTGTTTGATGCTAATGCTGTGCCTGTCGAAGCTATGATTGAGCTTGGAAGGTTTAATAAAGAACATGAAGGTATTGTGGAAGCATATATATATAGTAAGTTTGGTGGCAAGTACGAACAACTAAATGCAGCATTAGACTTATGCAGAAATGCAGAAAAAACGACTTTTCAATTACTAGACTTCATCAACTCCTTTTCTACAGAGTCCGGACTCAAACGTAGTTTAGATAAAATTTATGAAATTATTGTATTCTCGTTATTCTCTACAGTAATCGAAAACACTGGAGCTCAAGTAAGTATTACAATCCCTTCTAATCAACTTCCTATTTTGTCAGAGTTTTCAGAGCTAACAAAAGCTCTTATGTGTTTAGACCCAGAAAATATGACTTCAGTAAAGGACGCTAAGATTTATCGAGTGGGCGTGACTAATGCTGCTGATAGAGGTGTTGATATGTACGCAAATTGGGGACCATTAGTTCAAGTTAAACACCTGTCATTAGATGTTGAACTAGCGGAAAGCATTGTCAATGGAGTAACAAGCGATAAAATAGTGATTGTCTGTAAAAAAGCTGAAAAATCGATAATTAATAGCATCGTAAATCAAGTAGGCTGGAAAAGCCGAGTTCAGGCAATTATTACTGAGTTAGATCTAATTGAATGGTATGAAAAGGCGTTAAGAGGTACTTATTCCGAATTATTAGGCCAAAAGCTATTAGATAGATTAGTAGAAGAAGTTTTACTTGAGTTTCCTTCCACTGGTGGCTTCCCCGAAGCCCTAGTAGAACGTAAATACTCTACTTTAAAATTAGATAGTTTTTCATATAAAGAGCTTGCTCAAACAATTAGTTAACATAGCTTTTCATATCAATAGCAAACTACCAAGGCTAATATAGTATTGGTAGTTTACTATTGATATTTTTTTTGATGTCAGATTAGCTAATAGTTCAATGCTATTTAACCTCAAGAGCTTTTATCATGGCTGTCGCTACTTCTTTTATTACAGGGACGGCCACACTGTTTCCAGCTTGTTTTCTTAATTGAGTATACGGGACAACAATCTTAAAACTATCTGGAAAGCCCTGCAACCTTAACAACTCTCTTGATGTAGGCCTCCTAATCCCGTTAATCAGTAGATAATTATAAGAAGCACCTGCTCTAAGCGCGCAGGAGTAAGGTAACGGCGAAACATTATTTGAAATATTTTGATGCCAAATACTTGGGTATGCAGGCTCCTTTTTTAGACCTTTTATTCTATTGTTTCTTATCTCCTCACTCACAAAGAATTTAGATTCGACTTCACTTTCTGGCTCGAGTATATCTGCTAAGTCATATGCTTTATCGCCAATAGGAAACTCAAAATTAATATTTTCATTTAAAAAACCAACGATAAAAGTACGCTCTCGTTTTTGCGGCACACCAAAATCTAAAGCATTTAATACGGTATGATGTACAGTGTAACCAAGGTCTTCAAGAGTTTTTAATATAACCTTAAATGTATTACCCTTATCATGTGTCTTGAGTTGTTTAACATTTTCAAGCATAAATGCTGTTGGTTTTTTTTCTTTTAAAATTTCAACAATATTGAAAAACAGTGTTCCTCTCGTATCTTCAAAGCCATCCATTTTCCCTATAATACTAAATGCCTGACAAGGAAATCCACCAACTAATATGTCATGGTCAGGGATAGTTTTAACATCAATTTTAGTGATATCACCATTTGGCAAATCACCAAAGTTCGCTTCATATGTTTTTTGAGCATGTATATCCCACTCGGAGGAAAACACACACTCTCCTCCTACATGTTCAAAACCAAGTCTAATTCCACCAATACCAGCAAAAAGATCAATAAACTTAAAACTCATAATAATTACCTTGAGAGTGAATTACCGCTTGGATAACACTCAAATGTTTCAGGGTTTCTGTATTCGCAATACTTCCTTATCGCAGCTCTTAACGTTGCAGTTAGGTTGTACTGGGATTTAGCGGTTTGTTTGTTTAGCGTTGCGTACGTTCCTATATCTTTCAAAGCTATAAGATAAGACTGAGGCGAAGACACAGCTTCTTCAATAGATTGTGAAATACACTTATCAAGGCGTTTACATCGAGACAATATATCTCCAGTAACCTTAGCAGATAGACCTTTTTCCTCAATAAGCCATTGTCTGAAATCTTCCTTATTTTCTTTAAACATAAAAACCCCCAAGCGCTAAATGATAGCGCTTTAGTATATTATGCCTATCATCTTATGTATATAGGTCACTAACAAAAATTAAATGCAATATCCAAAAGGACACACCCTGCGTATATAGAAAGACACACCCAGTAGTCCTCAATGTCGCCTGTCATTTACATTGCAATATACAAAAAGACCCACTCCTAATATCCAAAAGGACGCACCTTAATATATAAAAGGACCCACCCTGCAATATCTTAAAACACGCACCCCTGCATTTAAAAGGACGCACCCAGTAGCCCTCAATTGTCGCCAATCATTTATACTGCAATATCCAAAAGGACACACCCAATACTGCACTTTTCATATCGTTTTTTCTTTTAGCCCTCTGCAAGAGTCCTCGAAGAGCGCAGTTTCGAGAAATCACATATTAGCCTACTTCGTGCTAATATGTGATTGTCTCAAACCGCGTTGGGGAAACCCCAAACCCCAAAAAAAACCGAGGTACAAAAATGGCGATCTTCAGAGCCGAAACCAAATCTCTCAGTCGTGGAAAAGGGCATAATCTTGCCGCGGCGATCTCATATCGTGCCGGTATAAAACTGACCGACAACAACACCATAAACCCCAAAGCCAGGTCGTACGATTACACCAAAAAAACCGATGTGATTCACCGTGAAATACTGCTTCCTAGAAATTTGAGCGAGCAATTGGACGAGTCTGACATCGAGTTAGATTTTCAGAACATCGCAGATTTAGTCGAGATTGGCGAAACTACCCAACGCGGCAAAATGAAAAATAGCGCACGCCTTGCTCGTGAATGGGTATTGTGCGGAGTGCCTGAACTGACACGCGCTGAAAATATTGAGCTGTTTGAACAATTTGCTCAGCAGCAGAGCGAAGAACAAGGCGTGCTCAGCATGGTTTTTGTCCATGACCCCACCGCAGGTGATGACATGGCAACCACTAAGGCAGTAGCGGAGGGCTACCAAATGAGCGCGCCCGACCCGCGCAATATTCATGCCCACATACTGCTACTAACCCGAGAGCTAGACGTATCAAGCGATAACCAGCTATCACTAGGCAAAAAATCAGACAGTGAGGTATCTAACGATGAGCGTACACGGCCAGTTGTGGCAGAGGAGCTTGTTGGCACCATTGACCCTGAGACAGGCGAAAAAATACAGCAGGGACGCGGCTTATGCTCAAACAGCGAGTGGCTCAAAAACACCCGCAAACAATGGGCGGATATTCTCAATGAACGGCTTATAAAAAAAGGCGTTCAACCAGTGACCCACAAGAGCTACAGAGAAATAGGGTTAAAATTTAAACCGACCAAACACCTAGGAAAAGACGCTAACAATCATGAGCGTAGAGGTATACGCACAGTTATTGGAGAATACAATGAGTCAGTCAACGAACAAAACCGCGCCCACATTGAGTTTGCAACAGACGGTCTTGCTAT
>NZ_JBQSXG010000166.1:0-6101 GCF_052378005.1 Psychrobacter sp. AOP31-B2-9 | reverse complement strand
ATGTGATCGACTCAAAATAGCAGTATTTATAACGTGCTAAAAGTCTACTTTACCTCGCAGCGCCTTGGTTTTACCCCGCTGCGTTTTTTTGTCCATACGTTTACGTTTAGCATTTCTGCTCGGTTTGGTAGGTTTACGATTTTTGCTGATATAAGTGGCTTGTATGATAAATTGTTGCAAGCGCTCGATAGCATCTGCCCTATTTCTTTCTTGTGTGCGGAACTGCTGCGCTTTCAGCACAAATACGCCCTCTTTACTAATACGGTTATCATTATTGGTCAGCAAACGCTCTTTTTGTGAGTTACTAAGACTTGAAGCATGAATGTCAAAACGCAAATGAATGGCAGAAGAAACTTTGTTGACATTTTGCCCGCCAGCACCTTGTGCACGTATGGCGCTAATCTCTACTTCGTGGTCGTTAAGACTGATGGTGTTGCTAATAAAAATCATGATTTGCTTTTATATAAATAATCCATAATGTCGATTCATCATAAATCATTATCGACGAAGCGGCTACTTGCGATATCGATAACTAACATAAGTGTGAGACCATGATAGTCCAACATCAATCTGGCAGCAAATATAGCTTAATAGACAAGCATCACACTTACTCCAAAGTTAAAGAGCACTCGTGACCTAACACAGGACTATACAGTCAAATAGATTGCTAGGATTTTAAAAAATCGTTACAATCGAGTTATAATCTCGCCATATTTACGACAAGGAAGTCGATATGTCTTATCATACAACTCGTACTATTGTTAATCCCTCTATTCTAAAAACCCTTACTAAAAGCATGCTAGCAGTCACACTTTGCACAGCAGGATTGGCTCATGCTAATGATTATAGTAGCGTGACCTTTTTTGGTGACAGCTTAACCGATGGTGGTTATTTCAGCCCTCTTACCCAAGGTATCTTTGGCCTAGAAGAATCAGGGCAGTTTACGACCAACCCTGACAACACATGGGCGACCTCATTCGCCGAGCAACTGGGAACCACCGCTGTCGCCAATACTTATGACGGTAGCCAGACGGGTAACAATTATGCCATTGGCGGTGCGAGAGCGGGCGAAGACGTCACGGCTTTTGGTATTCCAGTGGCTTCTGCCAATAGTCAGGTAAATAGCTATATTGCCAATAATAAAATAGATCCTGATGGGCTCTATGTGGTTTGGGCAGGTGCAAATGACTTACTTGCCGCAGCAGAAGATCCAGATAATGCTGAAACTATCATTACATCAGCAGTAAACAGTCAAGTTGACACTATTGGCACTCTAAAAAGCAGTGGTGCAAACTATATCTTAGTACCGAATGTTCCTGATGTTGGTCTTACACCTAGGGCCGTCGAACAAGGTGCAGTGGCACAAGCGCAAAGTACTTATATCACCAACTTATATAACCAGTCCATGTATATCGGCGCTCAAAATACAGGCGCAAATATTATACCACTGGACACCTTTAGCTTACTACAAGAAGTCGCTGCCAACCCTACGGCCTTTGGTTTTACTAATATTACGACAGCAGCCTGTAGTACAGACAGCTCGCTAACCTGTGGATCAAGCGACTTAGCCACTCCAGACGCTAATGAAACCTATTTCTTCGCTGACGGTATCCATCCAACAGGCAATGCCCACCAAGTAATCGCTGACTATGCCAATGCCGTCGTCAAAGCTCCTAGCTTAATCGGTGTATTACCACATATCGCGACCACCACAGGACTGGCAACCAATGAGCGTGTGCAATCACACATCAACCAAATCCAAAGCAGCGAGCAAAAACCTGCCCGCACATTATGGGCAGTCGGTGAAATTGAAAACCAAGACATTGCAGGGTTTGAAGACGAGGGCAACGCACAAGTATTATTGGGTGTCGATTTTTCTCATCCCAATTCAGCAAATGCAGTCACAGGCATATATGGTAATATTACTCAAAATCAATTTGAGGACTCAGGCGTTTCTACTGGCTTAAGCAATATTGAACTGGATGAAGTCGGCTTGGGTGTTTATCACAGCAATACGCTAGACAATTTTGGTGGCATACAGATTAATGGTGCCGTTGGTTTTGGTAATATGGATGTGGATGTCACACGTGCCGTCACGCTCGGCAACTATCAGCAAGAATTTAAATCCAATGCTGATGGTAAACGGTTTTATGCCAACGTTCAGGCGGGCTACCCAATGCAAGTCAGCAGCGTGGCTATCACTCCTTATCTTGGTGCAACCGCTAATCGTGTAAAGATTGGTAAACTTGAAGAACAGGAAAGCTCTGGCATCGCCATGCAGTTCGATGAACAAAAGTATACGACAACCTATGGCAAGCTTGGGGTTAAAGCCAATCATAACTTAATGGAAAGCCTGAACCTATTTGGTGATATTCATTATCAAAAACAGCTGAGCGACAATCGTGAAGCGGTAACCGCACGTTTAAACACCCTATCTAATATTAGCTTTAGCACACCGATGGTAGATACTGACGATGATAGCCTCGGCATGACGCTTGGGCTATCTAAAAGCTTCGGTCTGTTAAATGCCAATGCTGGTATTAGTCACTCACAAGGCGATGATGATGAGTCAACGAGCTTGTTTGTCGGACTCAGCGGTGCCTTTTAGGTTATAACGTCACTAAATACTTATTCGTTCTACTATAATTCGCTTCACCATAATATAGAAACTGCCAAATCCTAAAAATGTTTGGCAGTTTTTTTGTTTTTCACTCTCTTAAACGAATGCAATCTTCGCAAACATATAGCTAATCTTGCTTACCAAAAGATAACTTATAGACATGTTTTAATGATAAAGGTATCATTAACAATTCTCATTTACTATACGGTTTTGTCCTTATGTCTAAGCATCATACTTCCTCTTATGCTTTACCCTACTCTCGTTTGTATAGTGCAATTTTGACTACTGTGAAGACCTCTAAAAAAGCCCCTATATATCTGGCCGTAGGCACATTAGTGCAGTTCAGTCCAGCATTTGCTGATACAGCCATTGATACTGACGCAAGCGCTCAGCCTAGTACGACGCTTGAGCCTATCGTCGTCGTCGCCAATCAAACGCCAAAGGCTATTTCTGATATTCCAGCGACTGTCTGGTATATCGATGAGTACAAAGTCGATGAAGCTGCCCGTACTGGTAAGCGTCTAGGTGATTTTATCGCTCAAGAAGTACCCTCTCTCGATTTGGGTAGCGGCGGACGCACGAGTGCAGGTCAGAACTTGCGTGGACGTGACATGCAGGTGATGATTGATGGTGTGTCACTGAATTCCTCACGTGCTATCAGTCGTTATTTAGACTCAATCAGTATGGAAAACATCGAAAGTATCGAGGTACTATCTGGTGCATCAGCGGTGTATGGCGGCGGCGCCACGGGTGGTATTATCAACATTAAGACTAAAAAAGCACAATCTGGTGAGCCACAAGTCACCACTTCTATACAGGCAACTTCAGGCTTCCAAGACGAAGACGACATCTCTTATAAAGGTCACGCTTCTATCGGTGGCGGTACAGAAACGGTCAAAGGTAATCTAGCCGTTACCTACGAACAAACTGGTTCTTTCTTTGACGGCAGCGGTCAGATACTCGTTCCCGATACCACTCAGGGTTCGTTGCAGGACAATGAGACCATTGATATCTTAGCCAGCACACAACTACAGATTGATGACCAGCAAACTTTAGACTTGTCAGCACAGTACTATAAGAGTGAGCAAGATACGGATTACGGTATTCAGTATGATCTAACCACTTATCCATTCGGTGCCGAGATTAGTGATGGTTTTGAGAGTGATCGACAAGCCAGTACGGAACGTCAGCAGTACAATGCCAATTACCACAATACTGACTTATTCGGTCATGAAGTATATGCTCAGCTATCACATCGTACCGAAGAGCTGAGTTTTATTCCCTTTATTTATGGTACCTATTTTGCCGCTTCAGAGCAGTCAACTGATGTGACTTCAGCACGTGTCGCATTGAGCAAGGACTGGACTGATAAACTCAAACTAACTTATGGTATCGACGGCTATCAAGACAAACTGGATAGCAATCAAATGATATTCAATCAAAGCACAAGTCTAGCTACTGGTGGCTTGGTCAATGATGAGTTTGCAACTATCGGACGCTACCCTGGTACTGAGGTAGACTCTATCGCGGGGTTCATTCAAGGCGATTATGAGCTAACCAATACACTAAGCGCGACTGCTGGTATGCGCTATCAACACCTGAATAATAAAATTGATGACTTTGTCTCTACCACAGTACAGACTGATATTGCCTTGGGCAATGCCACTGGCGGTGATGCAATCCCTGGTGGTAGCACGGACTATAATGTTAGCTTATTTAATTTAGGTCTCAATTATAAACCTACAGACAACTTACGCTATTTTGCGAACTTTTCACAAGGCTTTGAGCTACCTGATCCTGCTAAGTTTTATGGTCAAGGCATCTACTCAAAAAATGCAGCCAACTATTATGAGCTTGTTAACGGCTCTAACGTTTCAGGTACTGAGCTTGATGGTATCAAAACCGATAGCTACGAGTTAGGTACTTCGTTCAGTCACAATAACTTGACGGGTCAACTGACGGGTTACTATAGCCTATCAGATGGCAGTATTGACTATGATCGTAGCACCCTACTGATCACTCAAAGTGATAATAAAAAGCGTGTGTATGGTATTGAAGCAAAGGGCGACTATGCGATTAATGACAATGTGAGCATCGGCGCACTAGCGCATTGGGTCAAAAGCGAAACGCAAGTCGATGGTGACTATAAAGACACTGTCGTGACTGACACCAGCCCAACCAAATACGGCTTGTGGACACGCTGGGAAGATGAAAATCAAGCGCTTAAGCTACAAGCGAATATGATGCGTGATGTCCCAGGCTACGACTCAAGCAGCGACTCTACGCAAGAGCTAGATGGCTATACCACCATTGATCTTGATTACACTTACTTCTTGCCTTCAGGCGAGTTTAGTCTAGGCGTTCAGAACTTGCTCGACAAAGACTACACCACCGTTTGGGGACAGCAAGCTCAGATCTATTATGGTAGCTATGCACCTAAATCAGTGTTTGATTACAAAGGCCTAGGACGTACTTACACGCTTGGCTACACTCATCACTTTTAAGTGACCGTTCAACTTATATCATTTGAACCTAAAAAAGTCCCTATTCAAAAATAAATAGGGACTTTTTTATTTTAATACCTAGGCCGCGCGCTCAATATCAACTGATAAATATCATATGGAGCAAAAATCGCTTATCCTATATCGCTTATTCTAGAAAAATTTTTTTATTCACACATCACTAGATTTTGGCAGCCCATACACTATACTCTTAACCACTCCATTATTTCTCTCAACTATCAATCGATAGCCTTTAATCACTCCTTTATAAGGCAAATCACTCGCATACTGCTGATGATGCTTATAGATTTTCTCTTTCACTATAGACGTACGTGCTACCTCTTTTAGTTCGGAAAAATCATCAGGCAAGCGTATATGAGCCAATCGCGCCGCATTGCCATGAGATATCCAGTTTGTGCCACTGAACTCAAAATCGATATCAGCTTGTAAACTATATTGAGGTACGGCATTGAGATAATGCGCTAAATCATATTTAATCTGAGATATATCTTCTGCAAATGGCTGATATGGCATCTCAATCACTGCAAATAACTTGACTAAAAATTCATCAGCGGTAAAGTACTTATCTATATAGCTACCATCAAGCCCAAGAAACCTGCTCGACAATACGTGGCGCAGACGCTCACAAGCTGGAATGGTATGTTTTAGTGGGTAGCCCATTTTTCTGACAATATCTTGCGAACGTAGCTCAAGCGTGTCTATCTGATTAATCGCATATTGTGCCAAAAAATGATGTGGATAGTAACGGCGGGTATATTTGGATTGGTTAGCAACGTGGCTCATGAGATTGAACACCTTAAGACTCCTGTAACTCCGACAAAAAAGTATAAATTAGGCACAAATGAGGATGTCGGAGTACAGGCTCATGCGCTTTACCAGAATTATTTTACATCGTGCTGGAAGTTGCAAGGTTTGTCACGCCGCCATCAAACTGTCGCTATGGATGGCAATGACAAAAC
>NZ_JBQSXG010000165.1:0-6152 GCF_052378005.1 Psychrobacter sp. AOP31-B2-9 | reverse complement strand
TTTTAATACAAGCGATAAGCGCTTGAGTTATTTATAGTAATCATCGTTTTTCTTTAGCCACCAGTTCATGTTGTCCTGACGCTTAGATCGGAACGCTTCTAGTTTTTCTGCAACGGTTTGATTGTGCTGCCGCGCGGTATCGAGCGCAAACAGAATGGGTACTGAAGACAGCACACCAAAACGTATTTTTGATTTTGGTAAGTTTAGTCCATCACCGATATCATCGCCGACTAATGTCCGTGTCACACTGGCATTGACCATCTCAACGAATCGCCCGCGTCGATTGTCCTCCCCCATAATCTGGCGCGGTAAGTCGTGCAGGGCTTTTGCCAATGGTTGTCCCATTTTAAAATCAAGCTGCTGAATAGATAGGTAGGTATAGAGCCACTCCCAGCAGGCGGCCTCATCTTTTGGTAAGCGATCTAAGTCAACGCCCATCCAGTAGCTGGCGAGATTCCATAGATGCAAGATCCCTTCCGCTTCTTCGGTGCTGATGCGCGCACCCAGCAGTCGTAGTCCACGCATGATCAACAATGAAAACTGTAAATGGGTGGCAATCATATCGGTTTGATTAATCGGGATGCCCCAGTAATCGGTGTTCCAACTGCCATCAGGGTTACGGTGTTGCTCAATATCTGAGATGACGTCTTTGGCAGCATTGCCTTTACCTTTGAGCAAGTTTTGTCGTACCAAAGTGTGAATTTGACGCACCTTGATTGATTGTCGCCAGCCTTCAGAGCCAATCGCCAATACTTCAGCAGTAGATTTTTGGCCATTATGTACGCTCGCTTGAGGATGTTCAGAAACAGCCAGTATATAAGCGTAAGTACGCATTAATCGTGGTAGGGCATCATGCATCAATGCGCCAGTTTGAATGAGCGGTAAAGAGAGCGCAGGAATGCTATAGCCTGCCATCAATGCGACATTGCGCAATAACCAAATCAACATCAGTGGATAGCGGCGATAGGCGACCGCACCAATTTGTGCCAGCTTTGGATCGAACCAATCTGGCTGGCTACTCAGTTGCTCTGTTAAGGTGGTAAATGATGGGTTCTGTATGAGGTCGTTATCTACTTTTTCGTCGATGATGAGCTGCTGCAAGGGCTTTGCAAAACGGATGCCTTCAGTGGCTAATGCGTCCGCTAATGGATCGCCAATATCATAGCCTGAGACGATCTCATTTAATAAATCTTGTGAGAGGACAAAGTTTTTGGGTAACAGATAGCGCTTGACCCGCTTTAGGACTTGTAAGTCGCTGTGATCATCAATCGCAGTAGTACGCCCATGACGTAGGTAAGAGGCTGATGACGGTTTATGCTTTAGACGGCTATTAATAATATCTGCCCTATGTGTGTCAGTTGAATCCATAGCTATTCATCTGCTCTAATAAGTCGAGTTGCGTTTGTGCTGTATTGATACGATGTCTGGTTTGGCGTAGCTCGTTGGCGAGTGATAATAGACGTCTGCGTGCTTCTTTTTCATTGTCAAATTCCAACATCTCACCACTTTTAAGCCTGTCAAATTCTTCTCGATACTCTTTTAATAGTCGCTGATCACTTTCTAGCTGTTGCTCTAAATGGTATTGGTCAAGACCTTGCTGATTGGCTTGTTGCAGAGTGCTTGTTATCGCAGCTGGACAGACATTATTTAACTTACGCCCACGTCTGCCAAGGTTATAAGCGTTATCGGTCATACAGTATTGCTTGAGGCCTAATTGGCGACCGCGTTCCCATGCTTGGTAGTTAGGAGTGACGCTGGCTTTGGCACAAGCTTTGGCATGTGACGCTAAGCGGTCTGATTGATAACCTGATATGCCGTCGTTATAACCAATGGCTTGCCAGTCACCGATGAGGCACTCTTGCTTTGACAGCGTGGCACAGCTGGATAATAGAAAGATGCTACCAAAGATAGATAGGCTCAGAGAAAGCCGCCGTACAAGCTGTTGCATGGTAATCTCCTATAACTACTGACGCTAATCGAAACATCCTCACATTAAAAATATGCTTGTCAGTATGCTGTTTACGGTAAAAACGTCTTCCGCTTATATTAGCGGAAGCATTTTTAATGATGACGCGTCCTAGGTTAGATTTTTAGATCAGAGCTTTAGATCAAAGCTTTAGGTCACCGTTTTATGATTGCGGACGAGTCAAATCAACTGAGGTGCCACTCACATTGTCTTTTAGGGTGACTTTAAGCATGATATAACCTGCGATGCCAGAGACGATTGAACCCATGATAATACCGAGGCGCTCATCAAATAAGGTGGTTTCGCCAGCAAATGCTAAGCCGCCGATAAACAAGCTCATAGTAAAGCCCACACCACATAATAGTGCCGCGCCGTAAACTTGCTTATAGTTCATACCTCTAGGCATGGTTGATATACCGAGCTTAAAGATTAACCAGCACATTATCATGACACCAACCTGCTTACCGATGAATAGGCCAGCAGCGATACCAAGGGGGACTGAGTGGAATAATTCAGCGACGCCTGCACCTTGAAGCGAGATGCCAGAGTTGGCAAATGCAAAGATTGGTAAAATCCCGAAAGCCACCGTATTGTGTAGGTCATGCTCTAGCTCTTCAAGTGGAGAGTGCTCAGGATCCGTACGGTCAAACATCGGAATAAACAGTGCTAAGACCACACCAGCTAAAGTGGCATGAATACCAGACTTGAGCACGGCAACCCACATAATCACACCAATGAGCAGATAAGGCGTGATACTAGTGACGTTGCGGCGATTGAGCATATACAAGAATGGCAGACACAAACCAGCTAACGCTAATGATTCTAATGACAGCTCACTGGTATAAAATAGCGCAATGATTAAAATCGCACCAATATCATCAAATATGGCAATGGATACTAAGAAGACCTTTAGAGAGTTGGGTACGCGACTACCAAGTAGACTCAATATCCCGAGAGCAAAAGCAATATCGGTTGCCGCAGGAATGGCCCAACCTTTCCAAAATTCTGGTTCATGGTAGTTAAAGAGCAGATAGACAATCGCTGGTGCAATCATGCCGCCCAGTGCTGCACCGGCGGGTAAGATGATTTGTTTGACGTTGGATAGCTCACCGATTAAGACTTCGCGCTTGAGCTCAAGACCAACTAAGAAAAAGAAAACCGCCATCAGACCATCATTGATCCAGTGGTGGGCGTCTTTAGCGATGGCAAAATCACCAATTTGGATAGCAACAGGTGCGTGGATAAAGCCTTCGTACCACACGTGAAGAGGGGAGTTAGCAATAATCATTGCAGCAACAGCAGCCAAGGCTAAAACGATACCGCCTGCTGCCTCAAATTCAAAAAATGCTTTAATCCTTCGTATTGCCATATCATCCTCATCTACTAAAAACTAATTACAAAATAGTTCAATAACTTCAAGCGTCTATACTACTGCCTTTTATCAGGTGGTAGATAGACAAGAACAGTCTCTCATACTCTTATTAATATACACAACAAAATACGTCTTAAAGTCGTTTGTTACATTCTTGAACCAGACGACTCTTATATTAAGTATTTATGAAGTGGTTAGACAAATTTAACAGACTTTGTCATGTTTTTGGTTTTTTTTGCCCCTTTATCTTTATAATGAGCGATATTAGCAAAACCAATAGTTATCCTAAATGCTACTTCAGCAGCAACTTTAATAATAGTATTTTAAATTCAATTTCCAAAGCCAAGTTTTAAGGCTTTTTCTTTTTTATCATAAATTTTGTAGGTCAGTGTCATGGATTTATCGCTCTCGTTAGAGGTTATTTTAATGCTTACTGCGGTGGCAGCATTGGCAGGATTCATCGATGCCATTGCAGGCGGTGGTGGTTTATTGACTATACCAGCGATGCTACTAGCGAATATCCCACCAGTATTGACACTTGGTACTAATAAATTGCAAGCTGCATCCGGTGCGTTGGCGGCTTCTATCACCATGATCAAAAAAGGCGTGGTGAAACCAAAACGTATAAAAGTGGCTATTATTGCCGCGTTTCTTGGCTCTGTTGTTGGGACAATTGCTGTACAGCTATCGCCGCCAGATATACTAGAAAAGTTGATTCCATTTTTAATTGCCGCCATTGGTATTTACACCTTGTTTGCACCTAGGCTTGGCGAGGTAGAAGCAGCACCGCGCATTAGCGAGAGTAAGTGGCAAAAAATCGTCGCACCGATGATCGGTTTCTATGATGGTTATATTGGTCCAGGTACGGGTATGTTTTTTGCGCTTGGTAACGTGGCACTACGCGGTCGTCAAATCATTGAGGCGACAGGTGCTGCCAAAGTATTGAACTTATCGACCAATATTGGCTCGTTAATATTTTTTATATTAGGTGGCAATGTGTTGTGGAAAGTAGGCTTGGCTATGATGGTCGGGCAGACGATAGGTGCATACTTTGGCTCACATATGGTGGTTAAAGGCGGTAGCAAACTTATTCGACCAGTGATTGTGTTGGTGTGTTTGGCAATGATTACTAAATATGTTTTTGGTTAGTTGGGGCGTATTGGTTACACTTGCCTTCCTTAAGATCTTCATCTTATGAGTGGTGTAAGCGTCAAAAAAAACCTCAGCCAATATGACTGAGGTTTTTTACTTTTAGGTTATTTATTGTGTAGCTATGATATTAACTTCGGCGATCGACATCGTCATACTCACTACCCATTATGCCATCATTCATAACTTCAGAGAATGCGCGTTCATTGTATTCATCAATATGACCATCAAACATTTCTTTTGTACCAGCGTCAGCGTCATTGTAGATAGCCAAGTCCATTTTGCCCTCGGACTTTGCCACGATAGTGGTTACTGCGGCATCACCGCCAACGTTAACAGCAGTACGCAACATATCCAGCAGGCGATCAACACCTAAGATCAAGCCAATACCTTCGATTGGTAAGCCAACTTGTGCAAATACCATAGACAGCATAATTAGACCAACACCAGGTACACCAGCAGTACCGACAGAGGCTAGTACTGACATTAAGATAACGGTCAGATACTCAGTAATACCTAAATCAATCCCATACAAGTTAGCGATAAAGATGGTCGCTGTACCCTGCATAATGGCAGTACCATCCATATTGATGGTGGCACCAAAAGGAACCGTAAACGATGCTACAGAGTTATTCACACCCATACGCTTGGTAACAGTACGCAACGTTACCGGAATGGTCGCATTTGAGCTTGAGGTACTAAATGCAAAGATTTGCACTTCACGCATTTTTGCCAAAAACGTTTTGATTGATAGTCCTGAAAACACCTTTAAGACGATCATCATGGTGACAAAGAAGTGGAAGGCCAATGAGCCAATCAATACAGCGACATAACCAAATAGAGACACGATCAAGTCCAAACCAAGATCAGCCATGGCTTTGGTTAACAGCGCAAACACACCATAAGGTGCTAGGTTCATAATGATGGTTACCATTTTTAAGATAACTTCATTAATCAGCTCTAAACTTTGGACTAAACCTTTAGCAGGCTTACCCACCATCAAAATACTAATACCAATCAAAATCGCAAAGAAAATAATCGATAGCATGTCACCATTGGCCATGGCGCTAATGGGGTTGGATGGAACGATATTTGAGAAAACATCAATGAGAGGTGGCGCTTCCTTTGCTTCAAAGCTGGCCTCAGATGCTAAGTCCATGCCTTTACCAATACCAAATAACGAGCCAAGCCCAATTGCGGTGGCAATCGCTAAAGCAGTTGTTAGCATATACATGAAAAATGTTTTTGTACCGATGCGACCAAGTAGTCGAATATCACCAATACCGCAGACACCACAAATCAATGAGATAAGTACTAAAGGTACAACCAACATTTTGAGTGAGTTGACAAAAAGTTTACCGATAATACCGAATAAGCCATTGACCAAATAGTCATTGACGAACCCACCTTCTGCGTTTAGTCCTGTGTAGTTAAAAAATAATCCTAGGGCGATACCTAAGACCATAGCAATTAGAATCTTGCCTGTCAGTCCCAAATTCTTCCACATAATTTATATCCTTTGTGTACGTAACTTTCAGTAGTGAACATGGTGCTCACGTCAATGTGATGATGACCGTTGCTATCAAAACCGCTTTGGCTACGTGTATCAAGTGCTTTGGCTTTTCGACTTGTTGTCAACTTTTTCGGAGGACAATATAAAAGAAT
>NZ_JBQSXG010000164.1:0-6186 GCF_052378005.1 Psychrobacter sp. AOP31-B2-9 | reverse complement strand
TATGAATGTTCAACAGACCCTAGTTCTATAACAGAGCATCTTCATAAAAGTCGACTATATATTGCTATTATCCTATCAGAGGATTATAATACTCCCAGAAAACTAGACCAAAAAATTGTAGCAAATAAGATAGAATAACCTTTAGAAAAAGAGGTCTATCTAATGACAAAAGTATGTAAACGTCACAATGCTGAATTTAAAAGCAAAGTTGCCATTGAAGCCTTCAAAGAACACAAGACCCTCAACGATTTAACCGCAGAGTATGGCGTGCATGCAACCCAAATCAGCAACTGGAAAAAGCAGGCTTTGGCAGTTATCCCTACTGCATTCAATACTAAACAGCAAGCTAACGAACAAGCCCAGCAAGCTATTATCGATGAACTACATAGGCAACTAGGGCAAGTCATAAGCGAAAGAGACTGGCTTAAAAAAAGTCCTCACAGCTACCCTGAGCACTCGTAAACAACTGCTAGAACCTGATAACAAGGATTTTAGTGTTCGTAAGCAATGTGAATTACTCGGTATCAACCGCTCAAGTCTGTACTATCAGCCAAAGCCCATCAGCGAGCTTAATATTACCCTGATGAACTTGCTTGACCAGCAGTACACCAAGACCCCACTTTATGGGGTTAAACGCATGACAGCGTATTTGAGGCAACTAGGCTATCAAGTGGGGGAAAAGCGAGTTAGGCGATTACTACGGCAAATGGGGCTAGACGCTATTTATCAGCATCCTAACACGAGTAAGCCTAACTCTGAGCATCAAGTTTACCCGTATTTGCTTAGGCATGTACCGATTAGCCGTTGTAATCAAGTATGGAGTACAGGTATCACCTATATTCGAGTTTTACAATCATGAGCGTTTACATCAGTCGCTCGATTACCATACTCCTGCACAGGTTTATCTGGCTAACAATAGTTCGGATAATAAATCGTTTTATCAACCCAATTCTATCTTGATTTTATGATAATTTGGTCTATACATTGGGTAGTACCTTAGATACTTATACTATTTAATTTTTTGACGGAGGTATTATGGATACTGAAGATTTAGCACAACAGCAAGCCTTGCAAAAAGAGTTTAATGAATTGGTGTTGAGCTTATCGCAACAAGTAAGTCAAAAATACCTATTAGATGCCAATAAAAATATCAAAAAAATTAATAGTGACATTGTCGATAATTTAGAAAAACATGCTTTACTTCTCACAGAAGTCGGCAAAAAACATCCTAAAAGCTTAGAAGATGTAAGTGATAAATACTTATCAGGATTAGATAAGAATTTAGGAAAAATTAACGATAGCATTGCAAGCAAACTAGACAAACATGCCATACTGCTAGAAAATGCTAGCAAATCTCACCCTAAAGCTTTAGAAAATATTGGTAAAAAGTACTTATCAGATATAGATAGTAGCTTAAATAATGCTAATGCAGCTATCGCTAAACAGTTAGCAGTGCATGCGGCCCTTTTAAGCGAGACTAGCAATACACACGCTAAAACATTAGAACAAGTCAGTAAAAATCATTTAGTAGAAATAAACAATAATCTCAAGAATCTGAATGAAGACATTCCCTTGACGCTGAATAACCAAAGCTTAGCGTTACAGTCTATCGAAAAATTATTACATCAGCATTACAGTGACATTCGTAACGCCATAAAAAATGAATCAAATAACCTTATTGCTATCAATGAACGCCTACTGGCAGGTGAAGTTGAAAAGTTAAAACAAAAAATAGAGACCAGCTTTAAGATTAGTAACTCAGAAATGTCTGAATTGAAATTAAAAAACCATAAGACCTCTAATGAACTCAATAGCGCACTAGAAGCTAAAACAAAGAGCGTTGTACGTACTATCTTATATGTGGCTATTGCTATTGTTATTTGTCTTGGACTGCCTATGACATTTCTGATCTACTCTATTGTTGTAAGGTAATTGGTTATGACTAAGAAGTTATCCGAGCAATCTCTGCTTGATACCTATCGGCACTTACTAGATAACGTATTAAGAAATTATCCTGCATTGGAGAATGGTTTTGACATTTCTCTAAAGAAAGACCATCTAAAACAGATGGAAAAGAATGACGAGCACTTACAGGAAATTAAGCTTGATTTTTTGAATTTTCTACAAGAAAAATATAATCATGCCTCTGGTATCATTGATAACTTACAGAGCTATACTAGCAATACCAACAGCGAAAAATCTGAGTTTGATAAGTTTATAAGTGACTCCAAAAGCTTAAATAGTGAAATACTAGCCACCAAAAATGACATATCACAGCCTTTTTCGTTATATGTTATTGGCGCAGGTAAAGCTGGAAAATCCACACTTATTAATGCACTAGTAGGACAAGATGTCGCTACGGTTGGTGTGCTACCCAAAACGTGGAAGGTGGATAGATTCTTTGATGCAGACACAAAGCAGGCAATCCTTCATTATAAAGATGGCTCTCCTATCAGGATAACCAATCAAAAAGAAGCCAAAGAAATAGTACAAGCGGAAGAAAAAAAACGCAAAGATAGTGAAAAGGATATCTTAGCAAAGAGACGCGAGCATTATCGACTGTATCCCAATCTCACTTTAGAAGAAAAAGAAGGCATTACACGCAACCTAAATGACCTTTATTTATATCGCTCTAATATCAGACAAATAGAATGGGCTATAGACGTTGATAGTAAAAGTAAGTCTATTTTAAATAAATTCTCAATCATAGACACGCCTGGAGTGGGACAAAATCATTCGGGCAAAGATGCCATCAACTATGTGGGAGAGGATGTTACCGCATTCAGTCAAGCAGATGGGATGATATGGGTACTTGATGCCACGACCCTAGCCGCAGCGACACCAGAAGCGCTACTGCGAGATTTTGAAGAGACTAGCGATGGCGTTACGACAACCAATAAAATTGCTGTACTCAATAGAATTGACCTAATACGCAATGCTACAGGCGATGAGGGCGTAAAAAGAGCAGAACAGGCAGCAAAAAAGCTATTGGGTGGTTTTTTTACGAAAATCATTCCATTTTCTGCCAAAGATGCATTTGAAGCGGTCATCAATAATGATGAGGACAAACTATACCGTAGTGGTTATGATGAGATTTTTAAAGGAGTTAACCATGTTTTTGCAAAGGAAAGTACTAATAGAATATCGCAAAAATCAGACCGACTGAATAAAAACTTAATGCATCGATATGCTAGAGATTTGAGCCCGTATATTGAGCGTTTAGCAGTAGATGAGACATTACTAAATACCAGTTATCGCTTATTAGAAGAATCACTGCGAGACTTGCAGACAGACTTAGGCAATGCCAAGATTAATTTTTTAGATGCCTATAAAACGGAAGTTGAATCTTATATTGATAACTATGCTGCAAGTTATTTAGATATCGTTGAAGATAGGGAGCGCAATACGTTTTTAAATGAACATATTTTCAAAATTGAAGATATGCAACAGGGACTTAATCGTTTATTAAACAATAACCAGCAGTATACTTCTGACTTTATCACTGGGCAAAAAAAGTTAAATAATAAAAAGTTTAAAAGATTTAAACACCTTAGTGAAACTCTCTACCCCATGGCTATAGGGGGTCACAACAAAAAATCCAGTGCTCTTACCATGAATGCTTCCGACATTAGTTTTTCTGGTGAAGATGAAACCTCAATGTTGATAGGTGGTGGTCTGGCAGTAGCAGGAATGATTTTATTAGGTCCTATTGGTTTATTAGCAGGGGCTGCAGATGTCTTCTTTGGGTTTTCAAAAGGACGCAAAATTAATGCGACAAAATCAAAACTAACCCAACATTTGACGGAAAATATTTTAGCACCTATATCAGAACAAATAGATAGTGTTTTTCAAAAATTGCTGGATAATGCCGAAAAGGAAATAAAAGAATCGCTTTTTCAGATATTCAGCGAATTACACTTTGAACCCACACCAAGTAACTTCAAACATGTTAAGCAGCTGACAACACAACTGAAAGAAGAACTAAATCTAACTTATAAAAACAATCAGAAAATTCCTGAAGAAAACATTCAACTAAAACCTTCTTTATCGCTATATTTATTGAGACAAAAAAATGCAAATAAAGCTTGAGCAATGGTGTAATGACTTTACAGATTACTTGCAGCAGTCCCCTGTAAGAGCTGATGATAGTGTTCCTGATATGATTAGTCAGGATGCGTTAAAAAATATTAAAAAAGTAGAGGCTGACTTAGTAAAAATTCAAAGAAACATCCTAACAACTTTGCGAGTGACCTTAATCGGTGAAGTAAAAGCTGGAAAGTCAACCTTAATGAATGCTCTTGTGGGCTATAAGGTCTCACCTACAGATATGTTAGAGGCGACATCTGTTATTTGGGAAGTAGGTTATGATGTTATAGACTCCACGGTTGTACAGTTTACGAATGGTGAGTGCAGTAACGTAGAGCACCAGCAAGTCATGAGTATTGTAGGAACAGCAGCGGAAAGCTTAGAGCAAGCAAAAAAAATAGAAAAAATTATTGTCAAATCTCATCATCATAAGCTTAAAAACTTACTGTTGTTAGATTCGCCAGGGCTTGCGACTATTACTCAGCAAAACTCAGCGTTAACAAAAAGCATCGCTCTTGAAACGGACTTGGTAGTGTGGGTTATTAATGGCAATCATTTAGGACAGGCAGACATTGCTGAAGATATCATTAGTATTGCCCATTTGGGCAAGCCTATTATTGCGGTTATTAACAAAATAGATGAAATTAATGAAGACCCTGGTGAGCTTATTGAATATTTGGACAGTACATCAGGAGACTATTTACAGGAAATTTTTGCTCTCTCAGCTTTTAAAGTCATAGAAGATGATAAGTCTACAACAGACAGCCATTATCAGACTTTATTTCATAACTTTACAGATTACTTACAGCTCAAAGTGAATGATAAGGCCAAAACTGTTAAACAAGATAGCGTGCAAGATTCTTGTGAAGCTTTAGCGCGTAGAGAGTTGATTGCACATCAGTCCATCATTAGACAAACCCGTGAAAAAATAGAAACCTATGATGACTATAGAGATGACTTAAGACGTGATGAGGCACGTATTGAAAAATCTTTAACGCTTGAGGTAGATAAAAAATATAATGAATTATTAAAAAATAAGTCGTTTGAGCAAGAACTGAAAACATATTTGTTAACTACTAATACTCCGGTAAACAGTGAACTTTCAGCTATCATGCATCGATACAACAATCCTATCAGAACAAGTATGGAACAAAATTATGACAAAAGCGTTAGGAGCGCTTTTGAGATTAACGCTAGTGAAATCATCAATCGCTTCAAGCGCTTTCAAATACTTGAAAGTCAAAAAATGAGAGAGGATATGGAGAGTCATGGCATATTCTCTTCTGATTATAGGAGCACCGGTAATACTGATGTAAAAGACTTTGCTATTAAAGGAGGAACCGTTTTGGGTGCAGGAGGAACTGCTTTAGCAGGTTATGCGGCTATTTTGGGAGCCAACGCATCAGTAGTGACCGTTGGGGCAGCTCTGTCTGCCGTTGCCTTGCCTTTGGCAGCAGTAGGCATCGCAGCAGGAGCGGCCTATGGTTTTTTTAAGATGAAAGATAAAAAAGAAAATAAACTTAATCTACAAATCCATACGATCATGAAGCAAATGGTTGAAAGCCATAGAAAGGAACTGATTGATAATATTCAGACTGGTTTAGAAAAAAGCTTCCGTGAAATGGACGACTACTATATAGATAGTTTTTGTTCAGGACAAAGTTTAAATCAGCAAAAAAAGTTGCTACAGCATTTAGAGGATTATAATAATGGGCTTTATGCCTTTTTAAAAAATTAGTTTTTTTAGCTCTATTTGATTAGGGCGTGTTGAACATTCATAATTTAAGCCAGATAAAGGCACAAGCTAGCGCCACTGTATTCTCGTAGCTTTGTTTAAGGTAGCTATTGCTCGAAATAGTTTTAAGTGAGCGAATGCACTTGTAACTAAGTGGTAAACTTTGTCCAAGCCCCAGTCCATATGGTTGTTATCCAAATTTGTATTCTGCTCTCTAAGAATATTATCGAAGCTTCCTGAACCGCCCCGGGTATATCGGAGAGTGTTTTACTTGAGTCAGGCAGCAATGCCTGAAAGGGTTAAACGATCTCCGAGACACTTGGGGCGGCTCACTTCCGCAAAATGTCCAATAACCAATATATTAT